>NZ_JBBMXG010000004.1:0-289829 GCF_037996705.1 Xenorhabdus bharatensis
GGTTTAGCGCACGTCAGTACGCCGATAAAAAGAAGCCCCGCAAAAGCGAGGCTCAGAATTCAAAGTAGATTTTTTCGAATATCACGTAGGATCTCATGACAAAAACATCTGGCGCTCAGATGCCCTACGCTTGGTCAGCCCGTTCATCACCTTACCCGCTGCCTTATTCCATCTCTGGAATTCATCGGCTGCACCTTGGTAGTCACTCGCATTAAGTTTTTTCAGCAAGGTAGAACGAGCAAAGTTACCCGCACCACAATTGAAGATGAACGAGCACAGGGCATCGAACTGACCCTGAGTCAGTGACACCTTCACGGCTGATTCAAGGGTGATGTAAATAGGCTGAAGGTCATCATGCAGGAATGCTTCGGCCTGCTGCTCGGTGATAACTTGTCCCGGTTTGACGTCTTTTGTGTGACCGTAGCCAATCGTCCACGGAATACCACCAGTCGCCGGATCGGGATAGGCTTTCAGTTTCAATCCTTCATATTGTTTGATGAAGCTCAATCCGTTTTCGCTGATTTTCATCTGTGCACCCCGAACTTGTTTTTGAAGAAGGTAAAGACCGCATCAAGAATTGACCCAATCTTCTTCGTACCCAAAAAGCCAATGAGGACACCGAAGAACTGAGCCAGACTCAGTGGTAGCTGGGCATATTCCAGCGCGTTAATAATCCCGACACTGATTGCCGCACAGATAAAGGCTTCGACTAATGAGGCTTTCCAGCCTGAGCCATCCCTTTTCTCCCGGGCGAATGCTGTCGATGCCGCCAAAAACATGCCACCCAAAAAAGGAGCATTGATAATTAACCAGTCCCAGACATGCGCCCAGAACTCCGTGTCTTTTTCAGTCATACGCATATTTCCACCCCATCAGAACAATGGGCGTCCGTGGGGTGAGTCTGTGGTCGCCCCTGTGAGTTGTAGTGAATAGGATGCCAGCCGCAATAGGAGATACTGAGGTTATGGGAGTGATTGCGGTGGCAAATTTCTTATGTGTGGAGCTAAGTCGCTATATGTGAAGCTAACTTCACATATAACCAATACGAGGATTGTTTCTATATAGTCCAAAGCAAAAAGGCCGCTTAGTGCGACCCTGCATTAATTTATCGAGATATAAATTAGGGTTAAGATTCAACAAACCATATGAAATCATCCGTATCGGGTTTGTGTGATCCGTAATGTACATCATATTCCGAACCTAAATTAACCGCTTCTATTTCGGCTTTATCTTTGGTGGCATACACGCCTGCCAAATGCCATGGGGAATAACGGACAACCCCCCATCCGAGCACAAAGCCAGTGTTATCTAAATCTGGCTTTAGCCCTTTTTCTACAAACATATCTATCTCCTTTGTTTGGGTACCCGGAGAATAGATTATTAATTGGTTAATTAAAGTTCAATGAAATGCGATTGATTATGCGATACTGGTAGTGATCTTAAATGATGTAAGGCCATTCCGGTTATGCTCAATCTTGAGCGGCTCATTAGAGCAATTAACATCATAAAGTTTGATGTATTCTCCTGATATTTTGCCTTTCAGTGTATCTTCAACTAGCAATTTATCATGTTGCCATATCCTGAAAACCACAGAGCTAGCAGCGTCACTTTCAGTTAGAGCTGAAATTGTCACCTTTAACTTTTTCATTATGTGATCCCTAATTTTATTATATAAAAACAAAAAGGCCGCATTAAGCAGCCTTGAATTCGGTATGTAGATTTATTTCCAGTTGAGGCAAAAATGCAGTGTCTTACCTAGGTTTTGTTTCAGTAGGTCGCCTAGTTGTTTTGCACCGTCAGAGTTATAGACGAAATTAGTTGTAGAATTTGGACTTGAGCCAAGATTATAAGTTGTTCCATTCGCCGTTACTTCAAGAATCCTATTATATAAGTCCGGCTGATTTTGGGTGTCAACTTGAAATTGTATACCCCAAAAAGTTCCAATGGGAAATTCATTTAATATGAACTCTAAGATGTTTCCAATGCCTAGAGTATTTTGAAGGTTAGTCAGAGTGCCAAAAGTAGAATCAACATAACTCATATCGTTCCCACCTTGGCTCAAATATCCCCAATCTTGCTGACTATCATCTCTATATTTGCCAGTTCCTATCTCAAGATCAAAAGACAGCATACATTCAACTGGTTTTACTTCAGACAACAATATCCAATCGCAAGCCATCAAATCTTCTGGTGTGGGTTGCCAAGAAAACCAAGTACCATGTTTATCACTTTTTTCAATATAAACAGAATCATTACCCGTTTTTTTGGAAGTAAGGCGCATGTACTCATTAGGGGTGTCCCAATCACTACGATGCAACTTATTCCCCAAATACACTTGAATTATTGCCCACGGACAGGAACCAACTGGCGCAGTTACTGTATCAATCTTAATTTTGTATTGGTCAGGATTAATTTGGCATTGCGTATCATCCAGCTTATTAACATCAGACATAAACACCTCACTTTATTATTCGTTAAAGGTCATTTCATCCTACTGCTAACTAGCCAGTTAATATTACTGAGGTTAGGTTCCTATCTCAATTGAATAGCCTGTAACAGAATCAATACGCCTTAAAATAGGGTGGCATATTATAAAGTTTATCTGTTAGTCGAGTGCGTGATTCAGTGAGGTGTATATTTGAAATTTGGTGCTAATGCATGCCGTGCCAGCCATTATTCAGATAGTAACTATTGTCTGAGAACGGGGAACATAACCTTTCAACAATACCGTCATCCAGACGGTAGCCTGAGTGGACGCACCTTAAACAGGTCTTCAAGCCCCTAAAAGGGAGAGCAAGGATATTCCACTGAACATCCCGGAACTGAGATAACTATTATTACCAGAATTAGGTTTCATCTAGGACTGAACCAACGGAATTGACTTTGTAAATCCTGCTCAATGTAGATCTTGGTATTACTTAATGCTCCTACTTTTACTCTACCTAAGGGAGCTAAGATATCACGATGAGTTCTATTTGCTAAAAGTTGAGCATGCATTTTTTGACCTAACAGACTAATTCCCAAACGCACTATATGTGTATTAGGGATACCTGCTATAAAATCTACAGTTCGTTCCATAAAATCACCTAGTGGCAACTGTAAAATTGCAACCATATCAGGTATCCATGTTGGAAGACGTGGGCTACTATTTGCACATAAAAGATTTACAATCGTAACTATTTCAGATGCTCCGTGATTTGCACTCACCGAGACTGGACTACTACAAAAAAAAAACAATATCTTGCGTAGAATGCATAACTGTGCCGCTGTCAAACCTTGCTCTATTAGGTATCTCTTGATTGTGTAATCGATGTGGGTATGGGTAGCCTGGCATATATCTAAACTCCCTTACTATGAAAGGATTGATGCTGACTGATAACAAGAAAAAAGCTTCCACTTTTATTAGATGCAGTTTACAACAAATTACTGCAACCCCGCACTGGGCGAGGTCTGAAATTAATAAGCTGTGTGACATTGCTATCACTCTTATCACAATAGCAGCATTTTTACGATCGTAAAGCTATTTTTAAAAGTTACTGCATAATTGATGAGTATTAACATTCTGCGGCGCTAACTGGACGCATTTGTCCATTTCTAGTGCAACATCCAGCATCATTAACATACCTTCAATAACACCTTCGGCCTTTTGTAGCCTCTTCCCGATATGAGTATCAGAACACTCATGATCCTGCGCCAATTGCATGAACGTTTTCCCGAAGACGTAATAATCAAATAGCAAATCATGCGCCTCGTTATTGTTCTTGTTCAGTCTCGCCATGCAGCTAGAAATTATGAGGGCATCATCATCACAGCATTGCGGGCGTGATTTCACTCTGTTCGGAATTAGCCCTTTGAATCCCGCTGCAATGGATGACCAGTAAACACCATCATTGTTATCAGCCGCCCATGCTCCCCAGCGTTCCAATACCATCTGAATATCACGCATTATGCTGTCTCCGCTGTCTTTCTCATAAACTCTAATCCTCTGGCCTGATCTCCGTTCTGGAGCAGGTCATTAAAATCCCCGGCGTCTGGCCAGCGAACGCTGACTTTTTCAACGTCGTTATTCGCCTGTAAATTCTTACGGGCGCACTCCATCGCGGCAGCATGACCTGTGGCGCTCCAGTCGTTATCTGCAAAAACAATGAGGTGCTTCACGCCTTGTGGGGCAATAAATTTCGCCATATACCCGGCGTTCATGGTTGACCATGTGTTCACGCCGTAAACTTGCTTACAGGAAAGCGCGGTCTCGATGCCCTCAGCAATCCCCAGCGTGGAATCCACCGGAAATAACCGAATAGCCACTGATTGGGCATGGACTAAATAGCTCTCTTCTTGCAGTGAGTTCATTTTTTTCGTCACCTCTAGCACGGCTTTCCGATCCCCATCTAAATACGTCCGGTGCAGGTAACACGCCAGCCCTTTTGAATCGGTAGCCAGCGCCCATATCGCTTGCAGTGTTCCGTTACGCACAGGCTGTTCGGCGCAATATTTCACGTTATCAGCAGGCAGAACATGAATACCCCGGTTACGCAGATAAGCCTCACCCTGTGTGCCTCTCAGATGGGATAAATTGGCGTAGCAGGCCGTGACTCTGTTTCTGAACGCAGTGATATTGGTCTCTTTTTTCACTGTGCTGCGTTTATCGGACTGGATACCCAGCAGCAGATCAATCTCGTCCGCCAACGTCTTGTACTCTTTTCCCTGCGTCAGTGTGAGTAGCTTCCAGCCATCCCCGGCATTGCAGGTGCAAATGAACGTGCCTCTGCCTTCCCGATCATCAATACGAAAGCTGCCTTTCCGCTCGCATATCGGGCATTTCCCCTTAAAGTGACGCTTGCCGGTTACGGGTGGTAACTGGTAGTAATTAAAAATCTCAGGCCAGCGACCGATGACGGCATCGGCGGTTTTGATTCTGTTCATTGTGTTTCTCCCTGTGGCATACCGAAGCGTTCACGGATATCGTTGAGACGGTGCTGAATAACCTCAGGCTCCAGTGATAACTGTTCTTTAGCGGGCTGCTCGGCTTTCTTACGGGACTTCGCCCATTGAATCTGCTTATGCTTGATGAAGTTGTTCACTTCGGGAGTCAGTTCCTGCGGAGTGTCATGAAAACCGCGAGGCCAGACACCGAACTTTTCCTTAAACGTATTAGATACCCAGCCATCACTGAACGTCTTACCCTGTGAAGCCCGTTGGTTCTGGTAATACTTCAGCTGCGAGTAGAAACTCTGCTTTTCCGCCTGAGTGTAAACCCGCTCTTTCTTGCTGAGTTTTTGAATGGTGCGGCTGGTATCGACGTCGATGTCTTCCCCGGTCAGGGGCTTAAAATCACACTTCGGGCAAACATAGACCCCGGCAGGCTTCATGTAGTGACAACTGGGGCATTCTTTCGGCAACTTCTCGCGCTTTTCCTGCTCCCGGTGGCTGGAATGGGTCTTCATGCCATCGTTTTTGCTGGGCAACTCGTCATATTCGATATCATCGGGATAGCCGAGACGGTGGACGGTGCCGGAGTGATCGAGAATGATGCATCGCTCCTTACCTTTAGCAGTACGAAGACCCCTACCGATTGACTGGAGCCACCGTATTTCTGACTTGGTAGGTCGGGCGTAGATAATGCAACGGACATCGCTATCAAAACCAGCCACGAGTACGCTCACATTAACAATGACCTTGGTCGCACCCTGTTCAAAACGATGAATAATCAGATCTCTTTCTTCGGGCGGCGTATTGGCAGTCATGACCTCAGCATTGATCCCGGCACGACCGAACTCGATAGTGAGAAAATTAGCGTGGCTGACATTCACACAAAAGCAGACAGTCGGCTGGTTCTCGCCTAATTTAAGCCAGCTACTGACCACATCCCCGACCAAATCAGCGCCACACATAATCTCGGCAATCTCAGCCTCTTTGTAATCACTGCCGTATTCCGGGTTGGTTGATGATTTCACGCCTGACAGATCGGGCTTAGTAGGCGCGTAAAACTCATAAGCACTCAAATCACCACGCTGGATTAACTCTTTTATCGTGGTTGGCTTAATCAGCTTCTCGTAATAGTGACCGAGGAACGGTGAGAACGGCGTGCCCGATAATCCGACAACCTTACAGTTTGTTTCGGTGGTCAGCCGGGTGATTTCTTCCAGTATCTTCTTACGCTTCAGGTGGGCTTCATCAATCACCAGCAGATCGATATCACCGGGGAACTCACGGCGGATAATCGTATCGGCTGACGCAATCTGAATGAGCCGGGTCGGGTCGTAGTTCGGATGGTCACGCCACACATAACTGATTTCGTGTGCTGGCAAGCCATACTCAATAAAGCGCTGTGCAGTCTGATTTATCAGGACGGTGAAAGGACAGATCATCATGACCTTTTTCCGCTTTGAGACAAAACCCTGTGTGATAAACGCGGCTAATCCGGTCTTACCTGCACCTGTCGGAGCGTACACCATGAAAGAATTAAACCCCTTCCAATCCTGACGCAGCATGTTCAGGGCGCGTTCCTGAGCAAAGTTAGGGGTAATATTCAGCATAACTTTACCTTTATTTATTTTCCTGAGTTCCCATGCCATAATTTGCATGGGCAACTTTTCATTAGTGCCAATAGCAAGAGCCGGATCAGTCTTCACTCGCCAAAGTTTCGCTGTTCGGTTTCTTGCTTCCTTTGAGTTTCAATTCTTTTTTCCACTCATTGATAATCCGCTTACTGTCTTCGGCGTGAGCATCCACAGGCATTTCGTTGTACTGGCGCTCATAATTAATTTCATGGAAGTGCGGGTTTATTATTGCTGGGGCTACGATACCGACAGCACGTTTAACATCTTCGTCTGTAGGTACACGGTCGAGATATTTCTGGAGATATAGCGCACCGGATCCCATCAAGCTGTCAGTGATTTTTTTCAGTTGCTTAACGGCCCGAAAAATATCTTTTACGCTTTCGTTGTTCGCAGATGGCATTGCCTCCCCTTCGATTACCTCCCCATCAATGAACAATGGGATGCTGTCAATGAATGCGCCGCGATTGAGAAATTTATTAACCTCGGCAGTGGTGATAATGGGGTATGCCCTGACTAACCCGAACAGCGTGATCGCCATTGATTCATCATTCCATGAACTCTTCCCTTTCCCGTTGCGAATGGCCGCAATCAACGCATCTTGGTGCTTGAGGCTCAGTAACTCGTAATCACCGACAACGATGTAATGAGTACTCAATGCTTCCAGATTCACCGGCTTTGCGTGGCTGTTGTGTGGTTTGTGGGTCTTGTGCGGCTTATGAGTTTTTCGTTCCGGTGCATTTTGTTTCACAAACTCCCTTGCATCCTTATCACTCATACCAATTTTCACTAATGCAGCAACGGCTCTTTCTGGTTTCCATGCAATTAATTTTTTGTGTTTTGCGATAATACTTTCTGCTTTCTTATTGAGATTCATTCTTATTTGTCCCAAAAAAAATAGGGGGGTTCTTATTTAATACTTTTCCCTCACTACTGGATTTTTTACTTTCCCCTACTTTGATAATCATTCTCACTTGGCTGCTTTTTCATACTCAGCCTCAGTGATCCCTTACCCATTGTTACCTCAGCCAGAAGACTCTGCCTTTTCGGTGCTACTGGATTGCTCCTGCTCTAAGCAACCTCCGAATGAGGCTGTGCCCTTGGCTGTGCTTGCGGGGCTAACATTGGCGCCTCGGTATAACCTTGCATCGATCTGTAATTTTTCTTGAGGAACAATCGGAGCCATGTGTTGGCAGCTCTGGCTCCTGTGTTATCCCGTCGGAATGGCACAGGATCTTCATCCCGCCGAAGTTTGTAGACATATGAGTACTTATCCCTCGCATACTCCCTCATGGTTGATTTCATGGCGGAAAGCATTTTTTGAATCCATTCCGCATCACCCGGATGATAAATTTCAGGCATTATTACGTTGTGGATTGGGTATATATTCACGATTGGTATTTGCCTTTCTACGCACCAGAAAGCTCGTTCTGCGCGTAAAGTTATTGAAATAGAATTTTGATTAGGCTTTGTTTGACAAAAATAAAAGATCGTCGTCTATCCTGAGATAGATGATTTGTAGGTAGGTGTGCTTTTTCAGCACAGAGATTTTAAAGAGCGATGTAGTTATACTGTTAGTTCAGGCCATATTTTCACCCAATCAGGATGAAGATCTTTACGAGTCACTATACTGTTACTGTTTTTTTCAATAAGAACGCATAAGCTAGCTCCTAGTTTTTTCTTGGTATAAATTGCATTCCTCAAGTATCCGACCGTTGTTTTACACTGAACAGCGAAGAAGCTTCTTTCCTCCGCTGTTAGTGAGTTTAAAAATATTCTTAATTTGTCCATTAGTTGTCCTTTACTCACTTTATATGCCATAATATACCCCAAGGTATATGTAGTGTCTATACCCATAGGCAATTTACCAGCAGGTATTTTTGAACGATGATTTAAACCATGAACACAGAACTTGATTTGTATGAAATTCGAAGAAAAAAGCTAATTGAGCTTGTTTCTCAATATGAGACTCAAGAGGAATTTTCTCGCGCAATAGGAAAAGATAAATCTTATGTCTCCCGCATGCTGTATCCCCCTACAAAAGCTGGATACAAAAGAATAGGTGACAAGATGGTTCATGCGATCCAGAAGGCTTTAAATCTTCCTGCTGGCTGGATGGATGGCATAGTTGATATGGCAGTGACCATAGAACCCAAACATGATTCTCAATACTACAAAGTTGAAGTATTTGATGTGCAAGCAAGTGCAGGAAGGGGTGTTATGGTTCGAGATGAATTTATTGAAACAATTCGTTCTATTGAATATACGAACGGCGAAGCAAAATCACTATTTGGTGGCAGACCAGCAGAGCATATAAAAATGATTGCCGTTAATGGCGATTCAATGGCTGGTACGTTTGAATCTAAGGATCAGATATTTGTTGATGTTTCAGTGAAGCATTTCGACGGAGATGGAATATACATTTTTCTTATTGGCAATCAAGTTTTTATAAAGAGGTTACAGCTACAATACAAAAAAATGGCGATAATTTCAGACAATAAAAAATATGAAACTTGGTACTTGGATGAAAAAGAGGTTAATGATTTATTTATTCAAGGAAAAGTTTTAGTCAGTCAATCTCGCGCGTACAAATTCCACGGTTAATATCACACATAGGTCGCTCCTTGCGGCCTTTTACATGGTTACATCATCATAAAACCAGTCAACACTTTTATATCTGCCTATTATATCGCTTTGGTTGATTAGTGATTTTAATCACAATTTAAACATAATGTATAAATAAAACATCTTAAAACTCAACAAGGTAAACTTTTTTGATTTTTTTGTATACCTACAGGTATTTACATTTAAATTACCCAAGGGTACATTAACAACCAAGAAACACAGCGAATGATAAAAGTAGTACGCTCTTTAACAGACAGCGCTGAAAAAGCGCACCATTCTTACCAGTTGATTACTGACTGAGGTGTAAAAAACTACTCAATCAACAATCAACTAAGGAGAATAATATGCATAATTTTCATGGCTATAACAACGCAAGAAAGAGAAGGCATGAGCGTAGAAAAGAGCAACAAGATGCATATAGCAAAGATAAAGCCATTAATATGGCTCTCCAGACCGCACTCAATCCTGAAGATATTATAGAACCAAAACGACCAATATTATCATTGAACAGAAAAGCAATGGATCGCGTTAATAAAGCAATTTCAATCCAAACTACACCAAATTATGATAGTTTAAACAATTGCTGCCTACCCAATACAGCACTTTATTCAACCAAAACCAAATCCCGCCGCCATCTAAAGTCTGGTAATGTTACTGCGAGGGTGTGATTTTCTTTCTTAGATATTTAATCGGCATTGATAGAATATATATCGCAGCCAAGCTAATAAGGTACAACAAGACATAATAAGCAAAGGTGTCTGGCTTAAAAATAGGTGCGTATTCACGTAACCACAACTCAAGTGGTTCAGGGCGAAATGCAATTAATAACCCCAAACCTATACAAGCAAGATTAGGTTTATCAGCTTGCTTACCCAACCAGCCGATAAATTTTTTCCACTGACTTCTACACATAATTAAACTTGCACTCTCATTGTAATAATGAGTTTAGTTTAGCTAATTTCTTTAACCGCTGAAAGTAAAGATTATTACATTTCACTCACTAAAACATGCACATTAAATAATAATCAGTGTAAAAAATAGCAATCAAACCAATTCTAACTCTCTACAAAAAGTGAATCAACATGAATAAAACAAAAATATCAAGTGGCAATAAATCTTATTTACAAACCGCCGTCGAAATTGCAGAAGAAATTGAATCATCTATATTTCCTGTAGTGACTGCAACTCAGAATGAAGCAGAACCGGATACTTATTTAATGTGTCGGGGAATTCATCGTCAGGCATGTAATTTAGCGCAGAAATTAAGGGATATAAATAAAGATTTTATTATTGAACGTGCTGTAGGCAAATGCAGTGATATGCGATTCGAATTAGAACCCGCTCATGTAGCCATCAATAAATCAAGAGTATTTATTAATACACTTATTGAAAATGAAAGAAATGATGAAAGAGCAGTCGAGCTTTCTATTTTGTCCGATTTAGTATTTACCGCAATAAAAGAAATAGAACGAATCAGAGGTGAAGAATTATGACAATATTAAAACCCATAGAAATTGCCACTAATAAAGACATCAAAATTGAAACACGTGAAGTCTATGTCGTTCGTGGTGCTAACCGTGCTTATTTAAGTGAAAACGGCGCACTGAATAAATTAGCTTATGTTAGAGCACAAGAGCAGTTTGATGATGAATACAGACAAACCAACTATCCTTTAAAAGAAGTTAAACAGGAAGATGGGACGATTAAACTGATGCTTGGTGAAATGCGTCCTGATTTTATACTAAGGCATTCTCGGATATTAAATGAATTACAAGACGATATTAAAAAAGAAAAGGAGTTCCTTCGGCTTAAAAAAGAACATGCTAAGAAAATGGAAGAACATAAAAGAGTATATGATGAATTAATGGAATTAGATAATAAACTCTGCTCATTACAAACAAAATAAAAACAACAAAACAAATTTAATTACAGCGCCATCGCTGGGGGCTCGCTTACTCCAAAAACGGAGAATATAGAATGACACCATCAGATTTAATTGTAAGAAAGAGAAAGACATTGATAGATGCAAAATTAAACTCACTAGAAAGGAAGTACGGTACTCACACCGAAATAGTAAACGTCAATGGTATTAAGTATCAACTTGATTTAGACAAAAATATATTAAGTATCGCTTTAATGCGCTTCTTTGAATTTGAAGTATTCAAGCTGGGAAAGGAAGCCGCAAGAAGAATAATTGATTCATATGAGAGTTTTTACACGATACACGGAAATCTTACTAAGGAAGGTGAAGCATTTATAAATGAGCTTTTAGAAAACGTTGCACAAAAAACGGAGCCAATAAAATGAAAAAGAAATCCTATTTAGATTTTGCCAATATCGCTATTCAAATGGAAAAAGAAGAAAAGTATAACATCGCTGCCGAATATTGGGGAAAAGCTAATAAATTAGCCACCACGCTGAATACCCAACTCTGGTCTGAATATCGCCAAGAGCATAATGAAAAAAGACATTCATTGCATCATAGCCATAGCACGGCATTAAGAAGCACTGAAATAGCAACCCGAAAAGAAAATCGGCGCATAGCTTCTGAATTAAAAAAGCACATGAATAAACAGGTGGTGAATAATGACAGCATATGAACAGGCAGGCGAATTAGCACGGAATTTAGAATCGAAAGGTTTATTTCGTCGTGCTGCGAATAAATGGGGTGAAGCCCTTTCATTATCTCAAAACCTTAAACAAGAACAGGAATGCATTAAAAACGGAAATCGCTGTATTCAAAAAGCAAAAGTAATTATTCGTGAGGGGTGGTAATTAATCATGACAATAAGAGAAATGATCGCCATTTTAAAGAAAAGTAGATTCAAGTGCCCTGATTTTCTTTTAGATGAAGAAAGAATAATAGCTAATGACCCACCATTAACAGATGTAGAAAGAATGGAATGGGCTGAGTTTTCGGTTAAGCAAAATAGAGCTAGGGTTGCCAAAGAATACTTAGTTTCATGCGGTGAGCGCTTCGGAAGGCTTGAAAATGGAGATTTTATATTTACCCACGGAAATTGCACAGTCGAATTAGATTCTGAAGTTATTGAAACGCTACTTATTCACCAAATAGAAAAACCAATTTTAGAAATTAACCCAGTCGAAAAATATATCGCGTTGTGGCGCTTTTATTCCAACAACGAAAAGGATGAGAAAGAAAATAACTCTTCATGGATGCGTGATTTTATCGACGGGGTATTTATCAACGGATTCAAATTATTTACTGCTGAACCAGCATCACCCAGCACACATTGAGAGACGAGATATGAGTAAGAAAAATGAATTAGTTCCAGTATCCGCTAAAGAATTACAGATTGTTGAGTATCGCGGTCAGCGTGTTGTGACTACTGAACAGTTAGCTTCGGGTTATGGTGCTACTGAAAAAATGATCACCAACAATTTCAGTAGAAACAAAGAAAGATTTGTTGATGGTAAGCACTATTTTTGGGTTGAAGGTGATGAGTTACAGTCACTTAAGAACTGCCCCTCTTTAAGAGGTTCAGTTAACAAACATGCAAGAAACCTCATTCTCTGGACAGAACGCGGTGCAGCGAACCATTCCAAGATGTTAGAAACAGACCAGGCTTGGAATTACTTCGATGATCTGACTGAGTTCTATTTCACCCGCCGCGACAGCATCACAACCGAAGCGGAACTGTTAAGTAATCCCGCGAAGTTACGTTCCATGCTGTCTGTGTATGCCGAAAACGTCGAGCGCCTTGAGGGTGAGAACAAAACCCTGAGTGCAACGGTTGGCAGTCTGGAAAAACACTTTACCAAAGGCATAACCCTTCCTGCTTTCTGCAAAGGCCTGAACGGGGTGAATACCGCCAAGATCATGTGGTGGGCGATGGAGCGGAACTGGCTCTACAACGAGCAGAAAGACCCGGAGAAAAAACCGCGCTGGCGTGTCGCTTCCTACGCCCGAGATCGCTACCTCACCGAAGACGAAAACGAGATAAAGCCGCATGGACAAGATCCCTTTATTACCCGTACTGCTGTGCTACTGGAAAAAGGCTGTCATCGTCTTTATGCCCTGTACATGAAAGGTGAGCTTCCCATGAAGAAGAGTTGGAACGGTGAATACCAGCACGATAAAGCGGTTTATACGCCGGAGGTCAAACAATGAAAAAGCCTCATCACACTGAAACGGGATTTGATTACGGCAAGCATGGCGTGATTGTCATCACTGAGGCGGCTAACACTGAAATTATCGGTTATGCAGAGGCGCTGAAATCATTGGACGCGGGTCAGTATGACCGCGATTTATTGCTGGGTTTTGATTTGGTACTGGCTATTCTTCATGGCTGGAAAGCAGGCTTTTATGAACTCACCAGCGAACAGAGTGTGATGCTGTGGCGCTGGATTGTCTCAGCTTCATTTATCCGGGAGCAAATGGATAGAAACGGCACGCGTGAGGTTGATAACGACGAAGGCGGCACTGATACCGCAGCTATTTATCTTAATGGTGCCTCTGCCATCACAGTATACCCGTTTTCAGAGCGCCTGATGCTGGCAGCCCATGTTGAGGGGATCGCCTTTGAGCAGTTCGGTAGAGAAGCAGGCGCAGATATGGCCATCAGAATGTACATGGACTTCATCAATATGCAGCCAGAAAGCGGGAACTGGTTATCTGAGAAAGGGCGTGAGGGGCTTTCTATGTTGCACGATGACTTAATCAAGTCAGTAGAAACGGGTGAGTTTGGCGATATCCCCGTTATTCATTAATAGGAGGCTCACATGATAACAAAAAACTTTCGTCTCAACGCGCTGGCGAACAGCTATTCAGCCGCTATCTATAACGATGTAGTGACCCGTAACGGCGGCGCTCACTTCACGATGCAAGTCGGCAAAACAGAAATCAATATTGCTATTGTCGAAGGGGCAAAAGGCATTCGTGAACTGGTGGACAGTTACGCACTGGAAGCATTACAGCAGAGTTATCCGGCATGGGAAGTTATCGCCATCGCCCTGATGGAGAAATGTGTCGTCAATGGTCTCCTGACAGTCTACGGGCGTGAAATATGGCAAAGCATGATTAATGACATGGGTGAGACGCTGGCAGCTAAGGGGATGTTTCAATGACTGAGGAACACCATCAGAGGGTGGACATTGACGACGAGCTGGTCAGAACAATAGTCCACATCGACGACGGCAGGGATTGGACGCAAAGACATATCCACACCATGAGACGTAACTTTGACATTCATGAGGGCATCTGCCCTCCTCTTCCACCAGCACCCAAAGTGTCGGTAATGAAGATAACACCAGCGAAGAAAAAGCATAACAAACGGGGTAGAAAATAATGATAAGCATCGATAACGCACAGAATGACATTGGCTTACCCGGACAAATCGACGACGGGCGTGAGTGGGCAGATTGGTTACTGAAGAAGGCGGAAGAGAGCAGGAAACTACCAGTCATTCCATGGGTCAGCGTCAAAGAAAGAATGCCCGTTGATGATGACGGCTTCAACCATCTATGCCTTGTTTATTACACCTACATCGGGGGATATGGCCAAACCATAGCTAGCAAAGGTTATGACTGGTGGGATTCTGACAAAGGCGAATGGATGGAGCACGATAATTCTGAAGTTACACACTGGTGCTATATGGATGATGTTCCTGCGCCAGCAACACAGGAGAATTGATGTGAAAATCAAAACAAGTGAGCTGACAGGTAAAGCGTTGGATTGGGCTGTGGCGTTGTCTTTAGGAGCAGAGATTTGTAGTAAGGGTTGTTTTCTGGAATTACCAAGTGGGCATTTTGTAGATAAAAAAAGTAGATATTATTCATTTAAGCCATCTTCTGATTGGTCTATATGCGTCCAGTTAATTGATAAATATCTAGATAGCTTAACCCGTATGTGCACTGATTCCCCTTGGGTGGCATCTTGTAAAGCGGTAACAGTGGATGACTTTTCCATTTGGAAAGTGGAAGAAGGTCAAACACCACAAATTGCGATTTGTCGAGCCTTAGTTTCCGCAAAAATGGGCGACGAAGTTGAAATACCGAGTGAGTTGATGGAGAAGAACAATGATCAATAACTCATTCCACCTGACTCAGATTATTGCCTCAGTATGGGGTGATCCGTCAGATATCACTGATGTAGTCTGGCATTCTGGATACCGTAAGCCGGAACGGGAAGCAACAGAAATAGCCCAGCTCACTATCGACATTATGGAAGGGGTGCCTGATGAGGTGCCCTACTCTGCAAGACCGAAGAATTTGAACGATATTCTCATAGCGGAACTGAACGACATTATTTTCGATGCAACGTGGAGTGATAAGGCAACACCAGCGAGTGTGGCGAGGGTGATATTGGAGAGCGGGTATCAGAAAGGAGGTGAGTAGTGAAAATGAATACAGTATTCTTATTAATGGCAGAGTTTGAAACCTCGCAAATTCTTCTGTCAGCTATAGCCGAGAAGTACCTTAAATTGACTCCAGCGACAGCAGAGCGCAAGGCTATTGAAGGCAAGCTAAAATTCCCGACATACAGAATGAATGACAGTCAAAAATCACCGCGAATTGTTCATGTGCATGATCTCGCGGAGTACATCGATAAGCAAAGGGAATTAGCAGCAAAAGAAGTAGAAAGGATGCAGTTTAAAAGAAAATAGTCTCACAAAATCCTTCGAAAACTATCGGGTGCTAAGTTTATTTTCAGCACCCCAATAGCACCCCTAAACCATGCATTCAATTGATTTAAAAAACAATAATACCGATAAGATATCGGTACATTAGAGGTCACTAGAGGCAAAATAATTTGCTAAGCCCACGTTATTTGTCACGCCCAATTTACTTATCGCATTAGCCCGATGAACATGAATTGTTTTATGACTCAAGCCCAGTTCAGCTGCTACTTCTTTAACATCCATTCCTGTGGCAAGCATTTCCGCGATTTGCCTCTCTCTTTTCGTTAAGTGATCCAAAGAAGCTGGATTACTTTTTGATGATTTCAGTTTAAGCACAATATCCGGCGAGAAGTAAAAACCATTATTCACGACAATACGCACCGCCTGTACCAGTTCATCCGGGCTACAGCGTTTACTTAGATAACCCCGGGCTCCTGCTTTTAGGGATTTTTCCACCATAGTAGCTGAATCGTGGACGCTCAGCATAATGCAACCAATGCCGGAAGGTATATCCTGCAATAATGATAACCCACTTTCATCAGCCATTGAAATATCAAGAATACAGACCATTGCCCCTGAGCCGGGCAACCCATATCTTGCTTCGGCACATGAATTGAATTCACCGACAACTTCAATATCAGGTTCTAAGCTTAATAATTGGGCAAAGCCAGAACGTACTACCACATGGTCATCGACTAATGCTACTTTAATCATCGTTATTTATTGCCAGATCAGAAAACCCGTATAAATTACTCTCATTAATATAGCTGTGCAATAGACTGGGAATGATACACTTCACTCAAAAACGCTACTGTGAATAAAACAGTAGCGCCATAACGATTTTTAACAAGGTTTATAGTGCTTTCCTGCTGCTGCGGATTTTTCTCTCTTCAGCAATAGCAACAAATGCAAGTAATGTAATACAGATACAGGCAGAAGTATCAAGTGCGACAAATGTGCCTTTCCAGCCTGTTAACCCAAAAATAGGTACTCCATCAGCAATCATTCCCAAACCTAATTTAGCAAAACTATCACCGATTAAATAAGCAAACGTACCTTTGACACCATCTGCAACACTGATCGCTTTTTTCGGTACAAAACCAACAGCAGACACACCAATCAGTAATTGTGGGCCGAACACCAGAAATCCGAGTATAAATAGAGAACCTAAATACATAAACTCGCTGGTTGCATGCTGGTAAAATTCAAGGCTAACAATAATTAATCCCAGTGAGACACAGGCAACGAGCGCACGACGACCATTTGCCAAATCTGACAAATATCCCCAC
The DNA here is from genome assembly GCF_037996705.1 of Xenorhabdus bharatensis. Classification (NCBI taxonomy): domain Bacteria; kingdom Pseudomonadati; phylum Pseudomonadota; class Gammaproteobacteria; order Enterobacterales; family Morganellaceae; genus Xenorhabdus; species Xenorhabdus bharatensis. The sequence goes on from NZ_JBBMXG010000004.1 coordinate 17,113, forward strand.
ATCAGCGTCCCGACTAGCGCTCCAACCTCAAACATAGTAAAACCGGAAATAGCCGTTTCTTTTGAATGTCCTAATTCCTGATATGCATATACCGTTGACCACTGATCAATGCCAATCCGCACGATATAAAGAAAAATATTGGCAAAGCAAAGAAGCCAGATCACTTTGTTTTTCAGAATATACTCAACAAAAATCTCCCGCTTAGTCATTTGATTTTCTTCTGCCGCGATATCTTCTTCGCTGATCGCCTCTCCAAATAGCTCTTCTGCTTTACCCAGACCATAACTTTCTGGGGAATCGCTTCCATAACGTAAGCCAATAAAACCGATGATCAGAGCAATAATGGAAGGGAAAATAAACATCCCAATAACATGACCATCAAATAAATAGTGTGCGCCAAACAAAGCAACTCCTGCCGCACCTGCACCGCCCACATTGTGCGACATGTTCCAAAGCCCAAGATAGGTGCCTCGTTTGCTACGCGGAGTCCATTTGGTAATAGTGGAATAACTTGCCGGCCCACCAATACTTTGGAAAAAACCACTCAGTGCATAAAATGCCACCATCAAGAAAACACTGATCCCAGAGCTACCCATGCTCATACTAAAACCAAGCATGGCCAGACCAGACAAAATCAACATAAATGGCAAAAATTGCTTGGTATTTTTTCCATCTGCATAATAAGCAACTAACGTTTTGCCTACGCCATAAGTGATAGAGAACCCCAGCCCTATCAATCCAAGTTGCGTCATCGACAAACCATAAGTAGAAACCATATCGTTCTGGGCAATATTGAAATTCTTGCGCACCAGATACATCGCCATATAGCCAATGAAAACCACCAGATATGATTGCATAAAAGGCTTAAACCACATCTTGCGGCGTATATCGACTGGAAGATCCAACGTCGGTTGGCGAACTTGTTCCAGAATTTTAATCATATGAAATCCTCAGATAACCACGACAAAGAAAACCTTTTTAATGCAGGTGGAAATCAAAAAGGTGGTTCGCTAAAACGCGAAGTTTTTCGTAGGTATTGTTATTACTGGGATTCTAAGAAAAGGGTTAAAAACTGGCTTGAGCTATTGTCTTAGATAAACTAGGAAAATTTCCTAGTTTTGTCTTTATCTGAAGTAAAGCGTGAAAAGAGTCACAATCTCCCAACGAAACAACCAGAAAGGCGATAGGTATCTTAATTCCTATCCGGCCAGTGCCATGATGGCTCTTCCAGTATATTCCTACCAATGATATGAGTTTCACCTAATTGCTTTTCAAGTTGAATCGTCTGACAAAGCGAAGAATGCTGTAGTGCTGAAATCAACACTGGAGAATGCGAAACAACCCAAACCTGAGTCAGTTCAGAGGCTTTTATAATCAACTTAGCCAATGACGGTAAAAGCTCTGGGTGCAGGCTGGTTTCTGGCTCGTTTAGTATCATCATTGATGGTGGGCGTGGCGTCAGCAATGCCGCAATCCACAGCAGATAGCGCAGCGTTCCGTCGGATAATTCAGCACCGGAAAGAGCGCGCATTAAGCCATGCTGGTGAAACTGTAATGTAAACAGCCCTTCTTTGGAACGAGAGATTGCCACAGAAGCTCCCTGAAAAGCATCATTAACCGATTCATCCAACAATTGTGCATCACCAATTTCGCGTATAGTTTGTAACGCAGCAGCCAAATCCCGTCCATCATGATGCAATACCGGTGTACGGGTTCCAATCTGAGCCTTGCGGGCAGGAGCATCACTATCTGTGCGGAAATGATCATAGAAACGCCAGCCACGAATAAATTCACGCATATGAAAAACTTCCGGAGCCATTGAAGGATCAGAAAGCTGATCAAACATACTGATAAAACTATTAATATGCTCCGAAGTAATTTGCCATTTTCGCCCATCACGAACACGGCTGATTGCCCCTTTTCGTTCTACCAATACGCCAGCCGGATGATAACGCCCTCCTCCCCAAATACATTCCTGTTTAATTTCTGGATCTAACGCAAAAGCAGAGCTTGACGGATGAGGCAAACCAAGGGAGATGGAATAACCGAATGAATCTGTAGCAAACCCAAGGCGTAACCGCTTTACTTCTTTTCTAACCCTTCCCTGTACTGGCACATGCCCTGCACGTACCGTACCAGAAAAATTTTCCGGCCCGGCCCAAAATGCAGAATCAAGCCCACCTTCCAGCGCCAGAGAATTCACAACACCACCCTGTGCTGTTTCAGATAACAAACGTAATGCCCGGTATAAATTAGATTTACCGCTACCGTTTGCGCCGGTAATCACATTAAGAGGAGCAAGAGTAATACGAAGGTCACGGATAGAACGGTAATTATTGATAGCTAATACCGATATCATAAAATTAATATCTTCCTGATCATCATGTTTATTTTCAGCAATCATCAAACCAATGGAAATAATGATATCTATGTGGGGGCTATCCTTATCCAAAAAAATATAAATGGCAACCATTTTTAACAGAAAAAAGAGTTCAATGCTAGAGTCACCTGAAAGCATTGTTATCAGCCTAATTATTTTATTGCGATATTTATTATTCTAACATTTCTTTATAACGCTCTATTTGATCTCTGTTTTTTTCCACGTATTTTTTCCACTCTGAGCTTTTCGATTTATTTAAGCAAGAGATATCTATTTTTTTACAAATAGAGAAATTATTAGTTGATAGATCAACTAACTTTGTTAATGCAACTATATTAATTCCTACTTTATTAGATTCATTATTATCTCCACTAACCACGCTATTAATCTGGGATATAATAGACTTAGCAACTTGTTCTTTTGCTTTATTTTCTGATATGCAATTATTTAAAAAAGGCTCACCAACGGCAGTTCCGGCAACTTCACAAGCTAAAGTAATTTTTTGTCCTTTATGTAATGTTAACGCATAATCCTGAAAATCATTACTCAGTGCTGCATGCACAGTATCCAAAAAACCACCGGCACTTAATGCAATGAAGACTTTACCATCCGAAGTATAATTACTTATACTTTTAATGATCCCGAAAACGATAACTTTTTTATATTTTAAATCATTATTTGCTTTGACTTCATTTTCAGAGTACCTTCTGTATAAATCCTTTGCAGTTATACGAGTATACCCATAATCACTAGATTTTTTTTTACCCGAAAAAAACATTTTGACATCATTATCAACAAGCGATTTTGCAAATTTAGCATCATTTTCAGTAAAAGGAATAATCTCACTGCTTGCCACCGCAATTTGCCAAAATAACATCGAAGCCACCGCAACAATCAATAGCACTAGTTTTCTAATCATAATCAATAACCTAAGTTTAAAACCAACAAAACGTCCACATTTAAAGAATCCATTCACTGATGAGTTTCATTCACATTACTCTGAATAATAGTCAATGTAAAATATTACCAGTTATTATCATTAAACAATAACGTAACAATATAATTTATCACTCTTATCCAAGATGATTGAAATTTCAGCACGGTGAGTTTTACTATTAACAATCTGAATTACTGGTCTAATAATGAATTCATTATCTATTTTTAAGATTGTTTAAAAATATGCAGGATAAGTTATATGCGATGCCTGTTCTATTTTTAATATTTATTTATGACAAAGTATAAATACCAATAACCGATATTCTTGTTACATTACCATCCAACTCCTGCGCATGAACAAGTGCATTATCTTCCAAGAGCGTTAAAAATTGAGCAGCTGAGTTCTTAGTCATATCAATATCTATAGCAATTTGAGTTCTAACTAAGACCACATCAACATTATTAAGGCCATTATAAACAACAATATATTTGCTCATGATTTATTTTCCTATTTTATATTACCTTCTATACGCTACATTAGGTATTTTCCTTTTTCCATATGATTAATTAATAGCCTGCTTTAAATTTCATCTAACAATATTTATATCTGAATTCCAGAATGATGAATTTGTCAAGTAAGGATTACTATGAGTAAACAGAACCATCAATATTTAGCTCAAAATACGTTCTATTGGTTTTTCGTGTAAATTCCTTCTGTTAATAATGTAGTTGTCTATGTCACAATGGCGTCTTAAACACAGCCTGAGGGTATTAAGGCCATGCTGTGAGAATAAATTGGATACAACTATGGAAGAAAATATACAACCCACACACCCATCTGAAACTGAAGGCTCGCATCTTCAGCGAAGCCTGACTAACCGACATATACAGCTTATTGCTATCGGGGGCGCTATTGGAACCGGCCTGTTTATGGGGTCAGGTAAAACAATTTCCCTTGCCGGGCCATCGATCATTTTCGTTTATATGATCATCGGGTTTATGCTGTTTTTCGTGATGCGGGCAATGGGAGAGCTATTGCTTTCCAATTTGCATTATAAATCATTCAGTGACTTTGCAGCTGACCTCCTGGGGCCATGGGCCGGCTTTTTTGTGGGCTGGACTTATTGGTTCTGCTGGGTGATTACCGGTATTGCTGATGTTGTTGCCATCACCTCTTATGTTGGGTATTGGGCACCTGGTTTCCCTGAATGGGCAACTTCTCTTTTATGCGTTTTGATTTTACTGACTTTGAATCTCGCAACAGTCAAATTATTTGGTGAATTGGAATTTTGGTTTGCGATGATCAAAATTGTTGCCATTGTTGCCTTAATTGTGATTGGTGGCGTGTTAATTGGTAGTCATTTCCAGTCCCCTGCAGGGCATGTTGCTTCCCTTTCTAATGTCTGGGGCGACGGAGGCATGTTCCCTATGGGGCTAAGCGGATTCTTTGCCGGCTTTCAAATCGCAATATTTGCTTTTGTTGGGATTGAATTAGTCGGAACGGCAGCGGCAGAAACCAAAAACCCGATGAAATCGCTGCCGAAAGCAATTAATGCCATTCCTGTCCGGATTATCACATTCTACGTACTCGCATTGATTGTTATTATGTCAGTTACACCATGGCGGGCAATCGTGGCGGATAAAAGCCCCTTTGTAGAACTGTTTGTTCTGATCGGGTTACCTGCTGCTGCCAGTATTGTGAATTTCGTCGTACTGACTTCTGCTGCATCTTCAGCAAACAGTGGGGTTTTCTCTACCAGCCGGATGTTATTTGGTTTAGCTAAAGAAAGAAATGCACCAAAACAGTTCAGCCAACTTTCCCGCCGTTCAGTTCCTGCATCAGGTTTGATTTTTACCTGTTTATGCCTCTCTTGCGGCGTTATTCTGATCTATTTTATTCCTGATGTAATGCGTGTTTTTACATTGGTAACAACGATATCTGCCATTTTGTTCATGTTTATCTGGAGTATGATTTTGTGCTCCTATCTGGCCTATCGGAAGCATCGCCCTGAACTGCATAAAGCATCTGTTTACAAAATGCCGTTTGGTATCGTGATGTCATGGGTTTGTCTGGCTTTTTTTGCATTTGTCATAGTCTTGCTGTCTTTACAGGCAGACACCAGACAAGCATTAATTGCGACTCCAGCCTGGTTCATTATTTTAATGATCGGGTATCAAGTTGTGAAAAGGCGCAAAACCCACCTCTGATAAGAGAAGAATGATAAAAATCTATGCATAATAGAATGGCCCGGGATCCGGGCCATTTTTATGGATTCTATTGATAATCCGCCATTTTTGTCCCCTGATGGAATCTGAGTTGCCATACACCTGATGTTGATAGCTGCCAGATTGAGGAGCGCAATGCTTCGTTATATGACCGCCCTCTTTTATTCACTTCGTAAGATTTATAGGTAAGCAAGACAATATTTTTATCCAAAATCCGCATATTAAAATCTTCCGAAAAAATTTGAGAAATAATATTTATTTCTTTGAAGATTCCAACACAATTTTCTTCGTATAAAGATAACCAGACTTCCCTATTTCCAGAAAATCATCATGTAGGATGCGATGTAACCATTCGATATCATATCTTTTTTCCCCATGCAGGCTGATTTCAAGTCTTTTTATTATTGCGAGAATAGCCAAATTTTCCTGATTCATTGATATCCTTAAACTCTAATAATTAAGGAAAGACAGTATTATTTATTTTTCAAACATTATATTTACATTTAATGTTTTATCGGGTAATTATTGTAAAGTCAAATTCAGGAGAGGAATATATGAAAACTAAAATTAGATCTGCTGAAACTGAAGATGCTGAGCATTTTCAACGAATTTATGGCCATCCCGATGTTTATCTCTATACATTACAACGCCCATGCCCATCTCTTGAAATGTGGCGCGAGCGTCTTAAAAATAATAGAACCCAAGGGGTATTCGACTTCGTGGCAGAAATAGACCGTAAAGTTGTTGGTACTCTGGGGTTATATAGTTATCCTAACCCAAGGCGAAAACATGTTATCAGCCTCAGTATTGGTATTGATCACGATTATTCAGGCCGAGGTATCGGCTCAGCAATGATGGAGTTTGCCATTGACTATGTTTTCAATTGGCTTGGTTGCATTAGAATTGATCTGGAAGTCTTCACCGATAATGAAAAGGCAATAGCTCTTTATACTAAGTTTGGCTTTGAAATGGAAGGCATTCAACGTAAAGCAGCCCTTAAACAGGGGCGGTATTGTGATGTTATGGATATGTCTTTAATAAATGAACAGGGTTTATAAAATTTCATTAGAACTAGAATAGCTATTTTCTTTAAAAAATATTTTATTTTCTATATGTCTGGCCAGATTATTTATCCGCCAGACATGCACTATATTAAAAACCTCGTTGCAATATTTTACACTCATACTCCTGTGAGTTTAATTGGCTCTGTAACTGATCTATAAGAATACCCTGATGCCTAAAATCACTATAGATTAATAAATCAAGTGCAGCATAACTATATTCTGGCCATGTATGGATAGCAAAATGTGATCCTGCCGATATCATTGCCCCACTGATACCATGTGACTCCGATTGATGAAAATGGTAATTAATAATATCAAATTCACACTTATGAGAAATATCAACCATCATACTCTTAATCGTTGATATAGATTTCAATTTTTCACTTTCACAGTTTTTCATTTCTATGATGATATGAGTGCCAAACTGTCTTGTATCAGCAGGCAAATGGATTTTTTCTTGCCCCTGATATTGAAATTTGGTTCCGCTACACTTGTTACAACCTGTTTCTATTAGCTGCTCTATGGTTAATATATCTTTTCCATACCCAATCGTAAGTCGGTTATTACACGATTTACATTGATAGAATTTTATACGTGGATTAATTTCTCCAGTATATATTTTATTTGAGTAATCAATATTACCTGAAATGATTGGATATGTGTCTTTTGTAATGGAAAGACTATATAAGTCACTGATATTACCTATAATACTCCCGCCATAATATGTATTAAATTGTGGATAGATTCTTTTGATAAAAAGATTCTGATCGCTAAAAAGTTTTTGAACTTCCTGATTTTCTTTAGGCTTCTTTTGTCCAAATGATAATAATATCTCACTCCCTTCATTTTTAGAAAAGCTAATCGCCCTTGACAAAAATAGCTTTAATCCGCTAAGTGTATAGGGTGGATCTGTTAAAATTACATCAAATATTCTGGCGTATTTATTTGATTCTTTCAGATTTAAATACTCAGTATTAATCGTAAAATTATTTTTCGCTGATACATACCCAATAAATTTCAACAGCTCTTCATCAATATCTTTAACATGAATATTTTTATTATCATGATGGCCCAGCTTTTTGAATGCCATCATTAAAGCTATAGATGTTAAATCATCATCACCTAAAAAAAGAATCTTTTGCTTAAATATTATCGGATTTTTGAGTAGCAGCATTACCCTGCGTACCGATGTATCCAAAGTAGCATGAGCCTGATCCAACAATACATTAACGCGAGGTCGACTATCATATATAGGAGCCAATAAACTGGCTAAATCATCTTTAAATCTTTCACACTCCTCTTCTGAGGAAAGTGAATTATATAATTCAGAATCAACCAGTTTATAATTAAGTTCATCCTGAATATATTTGACCCCCTCTGATTTTAGTTTAAAGACCCCTTTATTTTCTGCAAAATTTAATTTTATCAATTCTTTTTTAAATGCAGATACGAGAGGAATAGGCAACCCGATTTTCAATGATAATTCTTTATTTGATACGCTATCATCCAAATATAAATAAGAAAGTAATTTTTCCAGTACTTCAATAGGTTGTTCTAACTTCATATTATTTTTTACAGTACAGAGTATATTCATTTTAATCTCTTATATGGTTTTCAGTCCTTCATATCAATAATATAATAAAAATGATCACCTATTAATTAAGTCATTAGCAACATCAATATTATAATTCGCTAGAAATTTATGTTAAATAATTTAACTTTGCAATAAGAATATTTACCAAAAATGGATAAAAAAATTTCCGTTAAGTGATTACAACTCAATGGTATAATCACTTTATTTAAAATAAAAAATATTATCTTTATTAAAAACAGTGGAAATGACATTTATTACGGATAAAATAGATTAATTACAGATTTAAATCTTGGAAAAAACAACAAATAAGCATAAGTTATTTATAACATGACCAACCTATATCTATAAACAGTCGTTATATCTTTAATTAAAAAAATCACATTTTACCTCTCTAAATTGCACTATCATTATGTACGGCTATGAAAGCCATATGAACCCCGTCGTTACATTGCTGAGTGAGAATGTATGCTAGCAACTGTTGTTGCATAGCAATTCAAACAGAAGACTACAAGCCTAAGTCAACCAGCATATATATAAATTTGATATATTGTTTGGAAGCGAAGTTATATTATCCTTTATTCTAAAAAAACCACTTAATATTATTACTATGCTTTTATTATCTGGCTGGATAGTTGCTTCAAATTTTGAGAGACAACTTCTGTAAGAAAGTCTACCACCTTCCTTATTTTCAGCGAATATGCCAAATCCGCCTGAATAACAAGCCAAAGAGGCTGATCTAATCCCAGATCAGGAGAAAGGCAAATAAGATCAGCAGTATCAGCAATAAAGTGAGGAAGAATTGCCAATCCCAAACCTGCTTTGACTGCCGAAACCTGTGCTGAGAGTGACGTTGTCGCTATAGAAAGCGGGCGGCCATTCAGGGTTTTCTCCATCCATTTGTACATTGGAAGTTGCTGGCACTCATCAGTCCAACCAATAAAATGAGCATGACTATAGGCTTCATCAGATATCTTAGAGGGGTTATTTTCGCAGTATTGTTTACTTCCATATAACCCAAAACCCAGCATTCCAATCTGACGGATAGTAACATGTCCCTGTTCCGGCCTGATAAGGCGAAGGGCTAAATCAGCATCTCGACGATGGAGGTTGACAGTACGTGCATCAGTAATAATTTCCAGTGCTAAATCCGGGTATTTTTTCTGTAAAACTGGCAGATTAGGAATAATTAAATCACTAGCCAGCATTTCTGTTGTCGCAAGACGCACTTTGCCGGTGATTTTTGTACGTATATCAACTTCTGTCAAAAATGAGTTTGCTGCGGTTTCCATTGCTTCTGCTTTTTCCAACAGCCCCCTTCCATCTTCTGTTAACTGGTAGCCAGTCTGGTGGCGAAAGAACAGAGGCATGCCAAATGTTGCTTCCAGCCTTTCAATTTTTCTGGACACTGTTGCAATACCAACGCCAAGAAGGCTGGCTGCATTACTGATAGTTCCAGTTTGAGCCACTGCCAGAAATACACGAATATCATCCCAAATAAGTGATTGCATATTATGACTTCCATTTTTGGAAAATTACTTTCTATTTATATCTAAATATCTTTTTTTTCGACTATGCCACAATCATTCTGATAAAAAAACAATCCGTTTGATTTCATGAAGATTAATCGAGTCAATAATATGCTTATACGAAATACACCACAATTAGCGATTGTCCTGACATTAATTGCAGCATTCTTTTGGGGTTCAAATTTTCAGGTAACAAAGATTGCCCTGATGAATTTGCCTCCATGGACAGCTTCTGCTGAACGCTTCGCTTTTTCTGTCTTATTTATTTTCCTCCTGATGTTGTCCAAGAAAAAATTTAACATCAGAGTCTTCAAAAAAAACTGGCTTGCTTTTATTTTCCTCGGTGGAATTGGAGTTGCAGGATTCAATGGTGCATTATTTGTTGGTCTCCAATATGCAAACCCTGTTAGTGCTGCATTAATAATGGCAACAACACCTGTCACTGCCAATATTTTAGAAGCTATCATTCATCGCCGTTCTCCTGATAGATTACGTATCATCGGAATGATGCTCAGTTTGTTTGGTGTGGCCTTAGTAGTTACCAATGGGCAGCCTATGTTGGATAGCACAATTCATATTAATACCGGAGAGTTAATTATCTTTTTGGGTTCTTTGGGCTGGGCAATTTATACCATTGGGGCCCGCACATTTATTAAAGAATCAACACCTCTGGAAACCACTGGCTGGACGATGTTTTTTGGCACAATAATATTGTCGATCATTGCGGTTTCTGTTGAATCACCTGTTTCAACACTATTATCAGCACCATTTGAAAGTCATTTGGCTGATTTTTATATGGGGATTGCGGGTTCTGTTGTTGCTTATCTCTTCTGGAACATGGCAATTGCTATTCGTGGCGCAGGTAAAACAGCAATATTTTTTAATTTTGTTCCTGTCTTTGCATTAGTAATACAAGCTATTGTAGGCGACTGCCCCAGTCTAACCCAACTTACCGGTAGTACACTCACTATTATTGGTGTACTGATTGGGCAGGGTATCAGTAAGATATCAGGGAGAAATTCACAATAAAATTCACTATGAAACTCGTATTATGCAAGGTACAACTTTATAAAAATGTGGATATCCGATGCTAACGCTATTATGGAAATATGTAACCTATCACTGAACACCGGAATCCAATCTCTGCCCAGTTAATTTTAATTCAGGCATTGTGATTGAACCACCGGAAATAAATTACGGGGCAAATAATGCAAGAATATCCTGAATTATGGATTGACCTTATGTACTACCTGAGAAATGCCTGGCCACAGATATCTGGTGCATTGCTGGCTATCATGATCTGTTATGGGCGGCTGATTTATGATGGTGTGGAACGAAAAAACCGCTGGGCTGAGCCTCTTCTCTGTGGAGCACTTTCATGGGGATTCTCCAGCGGGCTAGAGTTGATTGGTATTCCTGTCAGCGTATCTCCAGCTCTTGGCGGCGCTGTGGGTTTTCTTGGTGTGGAGAAATTACGCGAATTTGTGATACGCGCTATTGAGCAACGTCTGGAGGAAAAGTCTCATAAGTAGCGAACCTCTAAAAACTTTTCATCGCCGCCTAACCGAGTAAGATACAAATAGAACACATTTTTGTAAGGTAACGCCATCATGATCGTATCTCGTTCTGCTTTGAAAAAAGACAAATTGGCGGCCGAGTAACATCGGCAGAAAATAGATAAATTAGGCACCCCACTCCTTTTGTTTGATAAATATGTCAACTTGTCGGCACCCACGGAGGTGATGGTTCGCGTCATTATTCTGAAACATTTCCATCACCTTTCCGATGAAAAGATGTAATATCAACTAATTGACCGAATGAGCTGGCAACGATTTTGTCGTTTGACTGAAGCCATTAATATTAATATTCTGGACCGCAACACAATTTGGTGTTTTGAAAAACGGCTCAGACAGGAAGGGGCCAATGCCTTGTTTGAAGAAGCCAAACATCAACTCTTCTCCGCACAGGGATTCATTTCCCCTGGCGGTTAAAGCATCGATGCCACGTTGATACCGGTTCCTAAACAACATAATAAGAAAGAAAAAGAAGAGAATGAACAGATCCGTTAGGGTAAAACCCCGGATAACTGGACGAAAAACAAACGACACCAGAAAGAGACGGGTGCTACCTGGACGAAAAAACACGGAAAAAGTTATTTTGGCTACAAACTCACGCTTAATGTCGATGCAAAGTACAAAGTCATTCGTCAGAGCGCCATAGGAACTGCCTCTGTCCATGACAGCCATATTTTGAAGCCGTTTTGGACAGGCCAATACGAGTCGGGATATTTATGCTGACAAGGAGTATGCCAGCCATCAGCGTGAGCAGGTGCTGAAGGAACAAGACTATCTGAAATGGTCAATGGCGTGCCAATCTCAGGATGACCTTAATGGCAACCTGCTATGATTTACAGTGTTTGGTTTATTTTGGAAAATCGGAGATTCATGCCTTTTAATCTTTAAAAAAGTCAGAAAGAATCACACTCAATAAGGTCAACTTTATTACGGTTGGGGACAAAATTGACCTTATTTTTTCATGGGCGAGTTTTTAGAGGTTCCCTATAAGTTATATCTTGATTAGGGCTTTCGCCACCAAAGCGATCAACAATAACTAACACGCAATCATTTTGTTTTAAACTAACATCAAGAACTCCAGTATTATAATCTCTTTGAGGTAATCTGGTTTTTAAGTAACTTATCTTTAGATATAATCATTAGTTATACTCCCAAAGATAGAGTATTATTCCCATTTATAAATTTAAATAATAATACTTATGAATTATATTGATTTAGACTATAATTCAACCGTATCTAGATATCCTTCCCAGCTTTGCGAATATTTTCTTTGATTAACTAAATAATTAATGTAAAAAGATGTTGGATTATCAGTATAGTCTATACCAAAACCTTTTAAAAGAGAGCTATCAATAGTAAATGTAATTGGAGTCACATTTTTTACTTGTTGAGAATTACCTATTGTCGTAACAAGAGGCTGTAAAATTCCATCTGAATCATAGGTAATAATTGTTAAAATACAAGTAACCATATCATTTATTTGAGGTGAATTCCTAGTACCAACGGGAATAACACAAGTTATTCCCGTTCCAAGATTACCTATACCAAAAGTAAAAAATTGATCAACTGGATTTCCTAAATAATTGTTAATTGTGGGCATTCTAAGATTTCCGTTTGGTGGAACATAGGTATTAGAATCCCCACCCACTCTAAAAATTAAATTTTTTGATCTAAAAATATCTTGTCTGGCAGTAAAAACATAGTAATATAATATATTTAATTGAAAAGGAGTGAATATTTTATAAGGAACATTAAATTTTTTATTTTCAGTATACATATCAGATATGCATACTGTAGGTGTTTTAATATCTACATCACTCATAATATAAATAGTATCTAATATATTTAGTTGAGCTGATTGAGGTAGTGTAACTTCAAAAAACAAATCGTTTTGATTTGAAGGGGGAGGTACCTCGTCTCCACTTATATTAGTAATTGAAGGATTATCTAAATTATCCGAAGGTATTATATTTTTTGTAAAAAATAATGCATTTTTTTGTGAAGGAAAATTACCATCATACATCGTATTAGAAATGATCACTTCTGCAGCATATGTATCGGTTAGACTTTGCGCATAAAAATTGATATCGAGATTTCCAGAACTATCAGTATTAACATAATACATATTATTATTGAACGGAAAAATTTCTGTGGTACCGTTATACAAACGAGTATATTGTATACCTTCTACATGTAATGGAATTTGACAATAGGGTAACAATTTATTAGTGCTAGTTCTTGGATATATTACTATATTTAATTTTGGATGTTCTTTATTTGGATTTTGTGGATATTTTACTGGATTAAGATCATTAACAACAGTGCTCCCTATAGCTAAAGGCTCTAATGAACTTATATCTATACTACCATCTACTAATGAATATTGTTTATAGGTAACATTTTTAACAGAGGATCCCACAATAGTAGTTGAAAACTTTAATTTTATATCAGATGTGTCTGCGCAATTTTTTATTTCAATAATAAAAGGAACCACCATCTTATTATTAGTATCATCAATATTTATTTTTCTATTAGTATCTTCGTAAGTTTTTATCGATATATTTTCATTTCGTGGATTATTTTCAAGTATAATATTACTGGTTTTAAGTACTTTATGTGAAGAATCTCCGGTATAAGTGGCTATTATAATAAGATTTGACCCTTGAAAAACATCAGCACCTTTAAAATCAATAGATAAATTATCAGCCATAATATTATTCCTTAGATTTTAATAAGCAACAATTATTATTTGAATTAATCTATATATAAACAATAAAAAACTTTTATTATTTATATGCTTTATAAAGGGTCTTATTATAAAAATAAATAATAATTTTCATTAAAGCTCTAATAGAAATTATTATTTATACAACTGTTAAAATATATTTAATATTTCCACAATCATATAAACAAGCTTTCATAATAACGATACACTCATTTTTATCACCCCCGACTGTAACCCTAATGAAAAGGTAGTCATAAATTCTTCAACGCACGCTAAGAGTTGCCACATATACCGACAGCAATGATTCCGTGTGACGGTTTCATGCAAAGATTGCCACAGACGTTCAATCTTATTTAGCCTTGGCGAATAAATCGGTAAAAATAACAGGTTAAATTTAGGATGTTGTTTTAGCCATTCCCTGACTTTCTGGCTTTTGTGAATACCATAATTATCCAAAATTAATGTGAGACTTTTGGCTTGGCGATACTGACGATTAATTTTATATAACATATTGATAAATAGATCAGAGTTTTTCTTTATACCACAGACATAGGCCACTTGACTTGTTCGTACCTCAAGGCAACCTGCAAGGTAGTGTTTTTGATTTTTCCCCAGCACCATCACGCGTTTTTGTTGTCCTTTTGGACAGTGAAAAACCTAATAATTTATTGATTATATGAGTGATAAGTTTAATACTCCAACGTGAACACAAACAGCCAAAATCTTGCGGGGAGTGTGATAATAAGAATGACAGCAAGCTAAAAATCGGAGCTGAATTCCATCGAGCAGGCCTTCCTCTTGGTAAGCTTTTTAACCCTTCCAACCCATATAATATTAACCAATTTATCCAACGATGGACGGAAGAACGTGAGTAATGAAGGCTCCTAGCGATATGAGAAACGGTCTGACCTTCATGTAACATTAAGAGTGCCATGAGTCGGCGGGCGTCCCCCTTTAGGAGAAACAATGCGGGGCATCGCACAGTCAACCACCTCCGCGAGTGCCGACAAATTGACATATTTATCAAGCAAAAATAGTGGGTTGCCTAATTCATCTATTTTCTGCCGATGATACTCGGCCGCCAACTTGTCTTTTTTCAAAGCAGAGCGAGGTAGGATCATGATGGCATTACCTTACAAAAATGTGTTCTATGTGTATCTTACTCGGTTAGGCGGCGATAAAAAGTTTTTAGAGGTTCCCCATAGTCAAATATATAAAGCTCTGCATATTTGTAGAGCTATTAAATAGTAGATCTGATAATAAATATTATATTCACCACTCTCTAAAAACATTTCATCAAATAACTGTGATTTAATGATATGGCGTAACATCATTAATACCTGCTAAATTCTCCGGCATACCAACCTCGGAAAGAGATTGGATATATTTCATAGCATTCTGTACCCATAAAAAACGAGTCATTTTAATAAAAAACTTAAATAAAAGAGAGGTTACCCATGGCTAATTATTTAATTCGCGTTGAAATTTACGGTGCAGGTTCAAGAGAAATCAATGCGCTTAACGAGTCGCTGAAAATAATTGATTTTCATAAAAATGTTGTATTTCAGAATGGTAATATAATGGCCTTGCCTGCCGGCACTTTTGTTGGCAAGTCATTAAATACTGCTGCTGAAATAAGAGATAAAGTTTATAAGTTAGCCTCTCCACTTTCAGCAAGAAATCCATCAATATTTGTTTGCCAATATAATGAATGGTCTGCATATCTTTATCCTGCATCCATCAATGCATCTGCATCTGAATCCTAATTAAAAATTAGGAAATTGAATTCTCCAGTCAACCGATTGGCTGGAGAATCATTTTATTACAGAAAATTGATATTTTTTTATATTCACTATCATCTATCTATTTCCATACAGTAGAAAACAACGCTAAAAAAAATAAAAACAAAATACCCCTAAAAAACATTCTCTGCAAAAACAATAAATTGAAAATAATAACTCATTTTCATTTATCATGAAAAATAAGACGAATTAATATAATTTTTATTAAACATTAATAATTAGAAAAACCAAAAAACATAGACTATTATTTAATAGTATACTAAAAAAACACCCTAACATTAGCTAATGGAACGTTTGCTCATTAATGAACAAGGAGCGGTTATGAAAATTATAAAGTTAACTTATCATAGAATGTTTAATTCTATTATTATGATATTACTTATTGCAACATCAATTTCCGCATTCTCCTCTGGGTATCACCCAGTAACTATTGATAATAGAACAAATTATACAATCACAGTCTATGCACCATCTGTCTATTCTGTTTGTACATATCAACCAACAGAAGGCACCCCCGTAGTGACAACAGTGGAGCCGGGAAAGAAAGGAACTTTCACTTGGGAAGATAAAAATTCTCTCAGCTGCTTTCATTCTGCAAAAATAACAGGTTTTAAATTCATTACTCAAGATGGAAAACTACTATGGTCTAGCCGTATAGGAATGATGGAAGTCTCCCCCACTATCATATCTGGGTATTTTTGGAAAATTTTTTATTCTAAGCAATATTGCCCTGCACGTCTGAATGAAATAAGTGAAAAAACCGATGGAGCGCCCCCACCAAATTATATACGTGCTTATTTTAATTCGGAACCAATAACAATCCATTCTCTCAACGATGTGTATAATAATCAACTCGGTGATTTTGAGGATTCAGATCAAGGATGGACTATTACTCTTCTTCAACCGCCAGAAGGGACAAAACTTGAAGATGCAGGAGATCCCAGTCAATGGACATGTTGGTATTAATTATTATAAATGAGCCTCTGCTATTTCAGAGGCTCTGAATATAGGCTTATTTAGTTTTATACTGAGCTTCGGCTTCGACAAAACGCTGCTGGATCGTCTTATTTGGTGCTTTGCCCAACAGGCTCACTACCACAATGGCAAGCGAAGCCAGAATAAACCCGGGGATGATTTCATACAGACCGAACCACTGAAACTTCATCCATACCAACACTGTCACTGCCCCCACGAGCATACCCGCTAATGCGCCATTACGTGTCATGCGCTGCCAAATCACTGAAATCAGAATAACCGGGCCGAATGCTGCGCCAAAACCCGCCCAGGCATTACTGACCAAGGCCAGTACTTTATTGTTTGGGTTAGTTGCAATCACAATGGCAACAGCCGCGACCAACAACACCATCATTCGTCCGACCCATACCAGTTCTTTCTGGCTGGCTTTCGTCCGGATAAAGGCTTTATAAAAATCTTCTGTCAGTGCACTGGAACACACCAACAACTGGCAACTCAGTGTACTCATGACCGCCGCCAAAACCGCAGACAGTAAAATGCCTGTGATCCACGGATTGAATAATAGTATGCCCAGCTCCATGAAAATACGCTCATGGTTTTGTAATACCGGGCCAGCCTGATCCGCATGGATTGAGAAATACGCAATCCCAAAGAAGCCTACCGCAGATGTACCCGCAAGACATAAAAACATCCACGTCATACTGATGCGACGCGCTTTATGGATAGTCTGATGAGAATCTGCCGCCATAAAACGAGCCAGAATATGAGGCTGGCCGCAGTAACCTAACCCCCACCCCAACAGCGATATGATGGCGACAAAATTCAGGTTCTTAAATATATCCATATAGACAGGATTTTTCGCCTCAATAATGGTAATCGCTTTATCCACGCCGCCCACATTGAGCAAAATCAACACAGGTACCAGAATCAAAGCAAAAATCATTAAGGTCGCTTGCACGGTATCAGTCCAGCTCACCGCCAAAAAGCCGCCGAGAAAAGTGTAGGCAACCGTGGCTAACGCCCCTAACCAGATAGCGTGCCCGTAGCTGATGCCAAATGTGTTTTCAAACAGCAATCCACCCGCTACTACCCCTGAGGCACAGTAGATAGTAAAGAAAATCAGGATCACAACGGCTGAGATAATACGGAGAATTTTACTGTTATCATCAAAGCGGTTGGTGAAATAATCCGGTAAAGTCAGTGCATTATTATTGATTTCTGTATGAACGCGTAATCGGCCTGCGACCCACCGCCAGTTCAGATAGGCTCCCAGTAATAAGCCCAACATGATCCAGCTTTCTGATACACCGGATAAAAAAATCGCACCCGGTAGCCCCATAAATAACCAGCCACTCATGCCAGAAGCGCCAGCAGATAATGCAGTTACTACACTGCCTAATCGCCGTCCACCCAGAATATAATCGTCAAAATTTTTAGTGGCACGGTAAGCCATAAAGCCTATCAGCAGCATCCCGGCCATATAGATAATGAAGGTAATTAGCATTGGTGAATTTACTGTCATGCAGGTTCTTCTCCATAGTATTTTTGCAAACCCTGTTTATTCAGGCTGCCTTTTGCTGGCTGTATGCAACTGGGAATTTATTGGATGTATCAGAGTAATGCCTGAAGATTGTGTGTAAAGGTAAGTAATGATGGTAATTGAGAATAGATCAGGATGAGAAGTGAGCCTCTGCTATTTCAGAGGCTCTGAATACATGTTTATTTAGTATTATACTGAGCTTCCGCTTCGACAAAACGCTGCTGGATCGTCTTATTTGGTACTTTGCCCAACAGGCTCACTACCACAATGGCAAGCGAAGCCAGAATAAACCCGGGGATAATTTCATACAGACCGAACCACTGAAACTTCATCCATACCAACACCGTCACTGCCCCCACGAGCATACCCGCTAATGCGCCATTACGTGTCATGCGTTGCCAAATCACCGAAATCAGAATAACCGGGCCGAATGCTGCACCAAAACCCGCCCAAGCATTACTGACCAAGGCCAGTACTTTATTGTTTGGGTTAGTTGCAATCACAATGGCAACGGCCGCGACCAACAACACCATCATTCGTCCGACCCATACCAGTTCTTTCTGGCTGGCTTTCGTCCGGATAAAGGCTTTATAAAAATCTTCTGTCAGTGCACTAGAACACACCAGCAACTGGCAGCTCAGTGTACTCATGACCGCCGCCAAAACCGCAGACAGTAAAATGCCTGTGATCCACGGATTGAATAATAGTATGCCCAGCTCCATGAAAATACGCTCATGGTTTTGTAATACCGGGCCAGCCTGATCCGCATGGATTGAAAAATACGCAATCCCAAAGAACCCCACCGCAGACGTACCCGCAAGACATAAAAACATCCACGTCATACTGATGCGACGCGCTTTATGGATAGTCTGATGAGAATCTGCCGCCATAAAACGAGCCAGAATATGCGGCTGACCAAAGTAACCTAACCCCCACCCCAACAGTGAGATGATGGCGACAAAATTCAGGTTCTTAAATATATCCATATAGACAGGATTTTTCGCCTCAATAATGGTAATCGCTTTATCCACGCCGCCCACATTGAGCAAAATCAACACAGGCACCAGAATCAAAGCAAAAATCATTAAGGTCGCTTGCACGGTATCAGTCCAGCTCACCGCCAAGAATCCGCCGAGGAAAGTGTAAGCAATCGTAGCTAACGCACCCAGCCAGATAGCATGTTCGTAACTGATGCCAAATGTATTTTCAAACAGCAATCCACCCGCTACTACCCCAGAGGCACAATAGATAGTAAAGAAAATCAGGATCACAACGGCAGAGATAATACGGAGAATTTTACTGCTATCATCAAAGCGGTTAGTGAAATAATCCGGTAAAGTCAGAGCATTATTATTGATTTCTGTATGAACGCGTAATCGGCCTGCGACCCACCGCCAGTTCAGATAGGCCCCCAGTAATAGGCCCAACGCGATCCAGATTTCTGATACACCGGATAAAAAAATTGCACCCGGCAATCCCATTAATAACCAGCCACTCATATCAGAAGCGCCAGCAGATAGTGCTGTTACTACACTGCCTAATCGCCGGCCACCCAGAATATAGTCATCGAAATTCTTGGTGGCACGGTAAGCCATGAAGCCTATCAGTAGCATCCCGGCTATATAGACAATGAAGGTAATTAGCATTGGTGAATTTACTGTCATGCAGGTTCTTCTCCATAGTATTTTTTGCAAATCCTGTTTATTCAGACTATTTGATTTGCGTCAGTGATGTGTTCTGTACTTACACCCGTCGTCTTTCAAACTGCCTCTTTGTTGGCTGCGCTCGCTCACCCCAGTCACCGTTTTTATAAACAGACGGTTATCTATGCTCCCGGGGATTTACTCCCTTGCCGCCGCGATGCAATTTGAAATCCATTGGGTATAGATTTCCCACTTCTTTCAGCGCAATATCTCTCTCAGGACAAGGTGCTCTGTTGTCAGGTCTTACCCCTCTTGCTTTCAGACTGCCTTTTTGCTGGCTGTATGCAACTCGAAGTTAACAGGGTATGCCAGAGTTGTACCTGAAGATTATTTCACCTGAAGGTGGCGTTGTTCCGATATGTATAATTTATATTTGTAATTATTTAAAAATCACTTTCTATCCTAAATTAGCCAAAACATTTTTAACAACTGATTAACTGCATTTTTTACAAGAAACGCTCACCAAGTCACATTTATCACCCATAAAGTTACACCTTCTATAAAAAACCCAATGCAGCCAAATGAAAATAAATACTTATCTATCATATAGATAATAGATTAATAATCTTAACCCACAAATTATATGTTCAAAATCAGATTAATTTCACAAATTCTGAATAATGGCTTTTAACAAAGTTGCACAAAGTTGCAACATGGCAGATATTGTCCCGTAACTTGATTAGTCTTCCTATTAAGGAGTGAGAATGGGTAGTACCACTATGGGCGTTAAGCTCGATGAAGCAACGCGTAATCGCATCAAAGCTGCTGCACAACGAATTGAACGCACACCACACTGGCTGATTAAGCAAGCCATTTTTAATTATCTCGAACGTCTTGAAAATGAGGAAAAGATCCCGGAAATATCAGCCGCTCAGGATAACAAAGAAGAAAAGATTTCCGAAGAAGAATCACCGATTGAAGCCCGTTATCAGCCGTTTCTGGACTTTGCCGAGCACATTTTACCCCAATCGGTGAAACGTTCTGCAATTACTGCGGCATATCGGGTACCTGAAACACAGGCTGTTCCGATGTTACTCGAACAAGCTCAATTACCAGAAGAACAATCCAAAGCGGCACATAAACTCGCCTATTCCATCGCAGAGAAATTACGCCAGCAAAAACAGGGTATTGGTCGCGCTGGTCTGGTTCAGGGGCTACTACAAGAATTTTCACTCTCTTCACAGGAAGGTGTCGCGCTGATGTGCCTTGCCGAAGCCCTGCTGCGCATTCCTGATAAAGCAACCCGCGATGCACTCATCCGCGACAAAATCAGTAATGGTAATTGGCACTCCCATCTGGGGCAAAGCCCGTCCATGTTCGTCAATGCTGCGACATGGGGATTGTTGTTTACCGGTAAATTAGTTTCTACTCATAACGAAGCCAAATTATCCAAATCGCTGACCCGGATCATCGGCAAGAGTGGTGAACCGTTGGTGCGCAAAGGTGTAGATATGGCAATGCGCCTGATGGGAGAGCAATTCGTCACAGGCGAAACGATTGCTCAGGCCCTTGCCAACGCCCGCAAGCTGGAAGAGAAAGGTTTCCGTTACTCCTATGACATGCTCGGTGAAGCGGCACTGACTGAAGAAGATGCACAGGCTTATATGGTCTCTTATCAGCAGGCCATTCACGCGATTGGTAAGGCATCGAACGGTCGGGGCATTTATGAAGGGCCGGGTATTTCTATCAAACTTTCCGCCCTGCATCCCCGCTATAGCCGCGCCCAGTATGAGCGTGTGATAACCGAGCTCTACCCTCGCCTGCTTAGCCTGACTTTACAGGCGCGCCAGTATGATATCGGTATCAATATTGATGCAGAAGAAGCCGATAGGCTGGAAATTTCCCTCGACTTACTGGAAAAACTCTGCTTTGAACCTCAATTGGAAGGCTGGAATGGGATTGGTTTTGTTATTCAGGCCTACCAGAAACGCTGTCCTTTCGTCATTGACAGCATTATTGATTTAGCCCAGCGCAGCCGCCACAGATTGATGATCCGTCTGGTAAAAGGGGCCTATTGGGATAGCGAAATCAAACGCGCCCAGATTGACGGTCTGGAAGGCTATCCGGTTTATACCCGCAAAGTGTATACCGATGTTTCTTACATTGCCTGCGCCCGTAAATTGTTATCTGTACCTAATCTGATTTACCCTCAGTTTGCGACTCATAACGCCCATACTCTGTCTGCCATTTACCATATCGCGGGGCAGAATTACTATCCGGGGCAGTATGAATTCCAGTGTCTGCACGGAATGGGTGAACCGCTTTATGAACAGGTGGTCGGTAAAATTGCGGACGGCAAACTGAATCGTCCGTGTCGGATCTATGCACCGGTCGGAACTCATGAAACTTTACTGGCCTATCTGGTTCGACGCCTGTTGGAAAATGGAGCGAATACCTCGTTCGTTAACCGTATCGCTGATACCAACCTACCGATTGATGAATTGGTTGCCGATCCGGTAAAAGTCGTTCAGGAGCTGGCTAAAACTGAAGGGCAAATCGGCCTGCCTCATCCGAAAATCCCATTACCCATTGACTTATACGGTAAAAACCGTGTCAATTCATCAGGATTAGATCTTTCCAATGAGCACCGTTTGGCTTCTCTTTCCAGCGCATTGTTGAGTTCTTCCATGGAAATATGGAACAGCGAACCGTTATTGGGTGGTGATTATACTCATACTGAAACACTACCGGTTGCCAGCCCGGTCAATAATCCGGCCAAATCTTCTGATATCGTCGGCTATGTGCGGGAAACCACGGAACAGGAAGTCAGCCACGCGCTGGAAGTCGCTACCAATGCTGAAACTATCTGGTTTGCCACGCCACCGTCAGAACGTGCAGCTATTTTGGTACGCGCTGCGGAATTAATGGAAGATAACCTGCAATCCCTGCTCGGCATTCTGGTTCGTGAAGCTGGTAAAACGTTCAACAATGCCATTGCTGAAGTTCGTGAAGCGGTGGATTTCCTCTACTATTACGCCGATCAAGTGCGTCAGGATTTCGCCAACGATACCCATCGTCCGCTTGGGCCTGTGGTCTGTATCAGCCCGTGGAACTTCCCGCTGGCCATTTTCACTGGTCAGATTGCTGCTGCATTAGCGGCCGGTAACAGCGTTCTGGCGAAACCGGCAGAACAGACACCGCTGATCGCCGCGGTCGCCGTTAAAATGCTGCATCAGGCAGGCATTCCACGCGAAGTACTGCAATTATTGCCGGGGCAAGGGGAAACTGTCGGTTCAATGCTGGTAGGCGATGAACGGGTGCGTGGCGTAATGTTCACCGGTTCCACCGAAGTTGCCAGCCTGTTGCAGCGTAATATTGCCGGACGCCTTGATGCTCAGGGCCGCCCGACGCCATTGATCGCAGAAACCGGCGGGATGAATGCGATGATTGTCGACTCCTCCGCCCTGACTGAGCAGGTTGTCACTGATGTGGTTGCCTCTGCTTTTGACAGTGCGGGCCAGCGCTGCTCTGCCCTGCGTATTCTGTGTATACAGGATGATGTCGCAGACAGAACACTCACCATGCTGAAAGGCGCAATGGCGGAATGCCGGATGGGGAATCCTGAGCACCTGTTCACCGATATCGGCCCGGTGATTGATGCGGAAGCAAAAGCGAATATCGAGCGCCATATTCAGACTATGCGTACTAAGGGCAGAACCGTTTATCAGGCCACACATGAAAATGCGGCAGACAGTCAGGAATGGCCACAGGGAATGTTCGTCAAACCCACACTGATTGAGCTGGAAAGTTTTGATGAGCTGAAAAAAGAGATTTTCGGCCCGGTTCTGCACGTTGTCCGTTTCAAGCGGGACGAGTTGGATCAACTGCTTGATCAGATTAACGCTTCCGGCTATGGGTTAACATTAGGCGTTCACACCCGTATTGATGAAACCATCTCTCAGGTCACTGGTAAGGCAAAAGTCGGTAATTTATATGTTAACCGTAATATGGTCGGTGCCGTTGTTGGTGTACAACCATTCGGTGGTGAAGGATTATCCGGCACCGGGCCTAAAGCCGGTGGGCCGCTCTATCTTTATCGCCTCTTGTCCCAGCGCCCGGTTAATGGTGCAACTCAGGCATTAGCGCGTCAGGATGAGGAATATCCGCTGGATGCTACCATCCGCACTGCCCTGCACTCTCCTTTCAACAAACTGGCTGAATGGGCTACATCAAATAACCACTCGGAACTGAACCACATCATTCAGGAATACGCTTTACTGGCTCAGGGCGGGACAACACGCCTATTACCGGGGCCAACGGGCGAGCGTAATACCTATACCCTGTTGCCACGCGGGCAGGTTCTCTGTCTTGCGGATAATGAACAGGATACGCTGATTCAGTTAGCCGCAGTGCTTTCAGTGGGTTGTCAGGCGGTCTGGGAAAAAGATGAACTTCACCAACAATTGCTGAAACAGTTACCAAGAGAAGTTCGTCACGCCATTTATTTAGTGAATGACTGGCAGAGTGAAGACACGGTTATGGAAGCGGTTATTTATCACGGTGATTGTGATCAGTTACGGCAGGTATGTGAAACCGTTGCACAACGTAAAGGGCCGATTGTTTCAGTGCAGGGTTTTGCCCGGGGCGAAACTAATTTGTTGCTGGAGCGACTGCTGCATGAACGTTCATTGAGTATTAACACCGCAGCGGCAGGAGGAAATGCCAGCTTAATGACCATCGGTTAAAAAAGCGGAATTAAAAAAATAGATTAGCCAATTTATTTATAATCATTTGATTAAATCAAACGATTAAAATAACCCGCTTAGTTCTATTTGGTTATATATTTATAACCAAATAGACATATAAAACATGATTTATTAAAAATAAAGGGGAATGCACTATTTGTACATTCCCCTCTATAATTGACCAAATTGTTCAGCCAAACAGACGCTATGCCTTTGCCGAATTAATCAATGCCCGTTCTGTTGCCAGCTCAGATATTGTTCGTATTTACGCAGCGCGATATTGTAATTACTGAAGGCAGATTCAGACAGCTTCTCACTCAATTTTTCCTGAATTTTTTCTGGTGTAAACTCTTCTTCAGGATAATTGTCTGAGGTCAGTAACTCATCCAATCTGCGCAGACGAACCACGTATTCACGCACTGTGCTGTGGCTCATCTCGGTTTGTTCAAACAGATACTGTTTAAATGACATAATGTCGAAATAATCAGTCTGGCTATTGCAATAAATTTCACTACAGAAGCGGCACAGCGCTACAAATTTACCCTGTAACTCATTCCATGTTTTGTCATCAACCAATTCGGTCATCTCGGAAATTGCTTCTTTATTGATAACCTGACCGTTAAAAACAAGGGAAATACGGTCAAGAGTCTTATGACAATGCAGACAATGAGTCTGACTATGTTTATAGTCCTTAATATAACGGCTAAGAGGCCGTTTCTTTTGTGTTGTAACAGACATAAGAGATAAAGCCCTGTGTGTAGTCTTAACAAAAAACAAATAAGCAAAAAGTTACTTCTCTGGATTCAAACGCGCCCGCAGCCTTTTTATTGCCTGGCTGTGGAGCTGACTCACGCGAGATTCCCCCACATTAAGCACCGCGCCAATCTCTTTAAGATTCAGTTCTTCCTGATAGTACAGCGTCAGAACCATTTTTTCCCTTTCAGGTAACGACTCAATAACATCGATAACCCGCTGACGGAGATCACCTTCCAATAACTGTTGGAGAGGATTTGTCTCATGCTCTTCCTCAATTACTGGCTCACAGCTTTCGCCATAAATTTCGTGCCATTCGTCATAAGAAAATAGCTGACTGTTATTGGTTTCTAACAGTATTTGCCGATATTCTATCAGATTAATCTTTAATTCTTTAGCAACTTCCTGCTCACTGGCTGGACGGCCTAACTCTTGCTCAAGTTTACGGATGGTTTGCGTGACTTCCCGTGCATTGCGTCGCACACTGCGTGGCGCCCAATCACGGCTCCTCAACTCATCCAACATTGCACCTCTGATGCGCTGCACTGCATAAGTGGTAAACGCCGTTCCCTGTAGGGAATCGTAACGCTCCACTGCGTTCAGCAACCCTATGCCACCGGCCTGAAGCAGGTCATCAAGCTCGACACTGGCAGGCAACCTCACCTGTAGCCTCAGTGCTTCATGGCGAACCAGTGGTACATAGCGCTTCCAGAGGCTATTTTTGTCCATCACGCCTTCGGCGGTATACAAATCGCTCACAACAACAGACACCTTTGGATAAGAGACTGGATACCATTATCCAATCCCCTAACGGGTACAATCGTTTGAACAATGAAGTAAAAGCGCTTCTTTTTCACCTATGCGAAATTTTTTGTTGTCCGCCTAAATTCGTCGCAAGTTTCAGGCTGTCCCTGACAATACCCGTCGTCTTTCACGTTGCGTCTTTTTTTGGTTGCATTTGCGATGCAACTCGAAAGCAATTGGGTATTTTGATAAATAACACTTAAAAAATAAGGATCGGCAAGCCGATCCTTATCATATAAGCAGAGGCTATGCAGGTTGCCCTGCATAAGCCTTTAGCTGAGTAATAAAAATTAACGCAGCAGAGACAGAACGGTCTGTGGAACCTGGTTCGCCTGAGCCAGAACAGAAGTACCAGCCTGTTGCAGGATCTGGCCACGGCTCATGTTAGAAACTTCAACCGCGTAGTCAGCGTCTTCGATACGGCTACGAGCAGCGCTCAGGTTGTTAACAGTGTTGTTCAGGTTGTTAACAGTGGATTCCAGACGGTTTTGAACTGCACCCAGTGAACTGCGCAGGCTGTCAACTTGAGACAAAGCGTCATCTAGAGCTTTCAGAGGTTTTGCAGCAGGATCTTTTACACCAGGGTGATCTTTTTTTGCTGTTTCAAGATCTTCTTTTGCTTTGTTAACCGCTTTTGTTGCTTCAGTATTGTCGTCGCCAGCTGCTATTTTGCTTAACGCTTCTTTCTTTTCTTTTAGTGTTTCTTCAGCTTTTTTTACTTCCTCAGATTTAGGTGCTTCAACACTAAAAGTTCCCAGACCTAATGTTCCTTTATCAATTTTTTTCAGTTCAACATCAATAGTTTCACCATCATTAGCACCAACCTGGATTTTCAGAGTAGTGTCTTTGCTTAATACTTTTACACCATTAAACTGAGTTTGTTCAGAAATGCGATTGATTTCATCCAGACGCTGAGTCACTTCTTCCTGAATGGATTTCAGGTCGCTGTCAGAGTTAGTACCGTTTGTAGCCTGAACGCTCAGTTCGCGGATACGTTGCAGGTTGTTATTGATTTCGTTCAGAGAACCTTCGGTAGTCTGAGCAATGGAGATACCGTCGTTTGCGTTACGGGAAGCCTGAGTCAGACCTTTAACGTTAGCAGTGAAACGGTTAGCAATCGCTTGACCAGCAGCATCATCCTTCGCGCTGTTAATACGTAAACCAGAGGACAGACGCTCAATCGCAGAACCTAAAGTACCCTGAGATTTGGTCAGGTTGTTTTGAGCCAGCAGAGATGAATAGTTAGTATTGATTACTGATGCCATAGTAGAGTTCCTTTTTAAAATCAAGTCGATATAATTAGTCTGAGCCTGTTTGCTCACGGTGTTCATCACCGCCAACAATTTTATCGGCTACTTAAAAAGAACCTTTAATATTTCTTGAAAAAAGTTTTTCATTTTTTTCTTACTCCTTGTATCTACAATGGATTTCAAGTCACATCGTGGCTGCAAAGAAACGAATTTTCCAAGCCAAAGGTGGTCTACGGTGAAGAAAAGCAGGAGTCTCTCAGTAATCTCCAGGAGCATAGGTAACCCTATATTTATAAAAACGGTGACTGGAGTAAGTGGGCGCAGCCAATAACAATAAATAAACAGCCTGAAAGACGAAGAATATACCGATAACCCAAACAGCGCCTGTTCTCATCAACTATTCCATCCATCAAAAAAATCGTTTTCTCAGTAAACTTTTCGCAAATTAATCCGATAACAACTCCAGTGATGCTTTACAAATAAAGGAGTCAATATGGCTAGCATTTCCTCATTAGGGGCCGGGTCCGGGATGGATTTGGGTTCTTTGCTGGATAAACTTCAGGCAGCAGAAAGAAAACGTTTAGAACCATTAGCACAGCAACAAACAAGCTATAAAGCAAAGCTGACCGGTTTTGGCACATTAAAAGGCAGTCTGGAAAAACTTCAGACTGCTTCGGAAGAACTAAAAAAATTCGATAAGCTTAATACAACTAAAACAAGCGAAGACCATAAATTATTTACGCCAAGCACGGATTCTAAAGCCAGCCCGGGTAACTATAAGATTGAAGTTGAGCAGCTTGCCGTAGCGCAATCTTTGCAAACCGCATCTGTTCCCAGTGTAAAAGAACAGTTGGGAGAAACTTCGGCAACAAGCCGTACTATCGTTATTGAGCAGGAAGGTAAAGACGGTAAAACAGAACTCATGAAGATTGCTCTGACCGATGAGCAAACTTCTCTGGTTGAGATCCGTGATGCAATTAATAAGCAGGAAGGTAATGTTAACGCCAGCATTATTAAAGCCGACGATAAGAATAATTATCTGATTCTGACCGCCAAAAAAGCGGGTACAAAATCGATGATGAAGATTAAGGTCGAAGGTGATAATAAACTGAACGAATTGCTGGAATACCCACCAAGCGATAAAAACCGCGCTGGTGTAATGCAAGAAAAAGTTCCCGCAAAAAATGCAGTATTACACGTTAATGGTGTCAAAATTGAGCGCCAGACTAACGAAATAAAAGATGCGCCGGAAGGTATTACCCTGAATCTGAAAAAAGTTTCAGAAAAAGAGACTGTAAAAGTTAAAGGGGACGATAGCGTACTCAAAGAAGTAGAACAGTTCAAATCAGAAACACTGGTTGTTTCCCGTGATATTGAACCAATGCAGGAAGCAATTAAAAAGTGGGTTGATGCTTATAATGACTTACAGTCTACTTTTGATTCGCTGACCAAATTTAAAGCGGTCGGAAAAGGTGAAGCGGCGTCAAAAGATAATGGTGCTTTGCTGGGTGACGGAACACTGAAAAATATCCAGAACCAATTAAGACACCAATTATTTGCTGCCCAGAATGTTGCTGATATCGCTACCTTAAATAAATTGGGTATTAAACAGAAATTGGATGGCACACTGGAAATCAATAAAGATAAACTGGAAAAGAACCTGAAAGAGAAACCGGCCAACGTTAAGGCTTTCTTTATGGGCGATGGTGAAAAAACTGGCTTTGCAACCCAGACTTACAACCTATTAAAGAAAACGTTAGATAGCCATGAAGGGACTATCGCAACCGCAACTGAAGGCATTAATAAAAGTCTGAAAACCCTTGAGAAACAAGTGGAGCGGACAAATGACACTATTGATGCCACAATGGAGCGTTATAAACGTCAATTCACAGAATTGGATAAACTGATGAATTCCCTGAATAACACAAGTTCATCCCTATTCCAGCTTTTAAGATAATTAAAGGATAATATGTATCAACGTTCGGCAAGCCAGTTATACGCTCAGGTAGATCTTGAGAGCGAAATTATGAATGCTTCTCCCTATCAGTTGATTCAGATATTGTTCAATGGGGCGCTCAGCGCCCTACGTCGTGCAATTATTCTGATGCAACAGGGAAATATCCCGGAAAAAGGTTTAGCTATTTCAAAGGCGATAAATATCATTGATAATGGTCTGAAAGAAGGACTTGATTTCGAAAAAGGCGGAGAGATTGCTCAGAATCTTTCTGCTTTATATGATTATATGAGTCGTCGTTTACTCCATGCTAATTTACGCAACGATGAGAAGGCTATTACCGAAGTGATTGATTTACTTACCGAGATTTCAGATTCTTGGCGGCAGATAGGTCCTCATTACAACGCCAGTCAGGATATTGTTTGATGAAAAATGATCTGGATCTTTTGTCAGCTTACCAGCAGATCCTTAGTTTAAGTGAGCAGATGCTTGATTTAGCTAAAAATGAAAAATGGGATGTACTTGTCGATATGGAAATCACCTATCTGAAAGCAGTAGAAGTGGTTACCTTAATATCAGAAGATTCAGATGCGCCTATTTCATTGCAGCAGAAATTAACCAAAATTTTGCAGACTGTCTTAGATAATGAAAATGAAACTAAGCGGTTATTACAAAAACGCTTAGATGAACTCAGCGACCTGATTAAACAGGAAAGCTGTAAACAATTATTGCATGATACTTATGGGCAATTCCCTGTCAGTGATTATGAAATGGAGTTAACGCCTACGACAGAGAAAACATAAAAATAACAGCGGCACCATAATATTTTATTAATATAATAATAATGAGTGGTATCGTTTTATTGGTTTTATTTCAGGTGGTGTCATTTAGTCACCATCCCTTTTTCGGGAGTCCTGATCTGGCATTATATTTTATGCATAATTTGCAAACAATCAATATAAAAACACAAACATTTTCAACACAAAAAATTAACGCAAAGATGATAATAACGGCTGTTTCTTGCAAGAAGAGTACGGAAGAACAATCAAATTTTATTATTATTTAAAATAATATATTCAATGGAATGATATGAAAAAATTTTTCACTTTTACGATGTTATTTATCCCGGCGATAGGCATCGCTTCGACAAATGAAAATTTAGATTACTGCTCTACGACAGAATCGTGGGCAGCTTATCAGGTTATAAACGCCGCTGTCAGGAAAAATAACCAGCTGGATAAGCATCAGGCAAATTCAATATTAATTAACAGACACCTTCTGGAAAAAAATAAGTTACCGATAACTTATTCAGCCTGGGGCGAACTTTATTCCCAGACAATAGAAGTTACCATTCCTTATATTGATAAGAATAAATCACCGATGATTATTGTTGCTTCATCGATTATTTCTGAAGAGGAATGCTCTTTTTCCGATCCCACCTATGTTGATATCACCCCAAAAAGTTATTAATATCCACTAACTAACGAAGTCTCGGTGGCTGTCCTCAGTCACCGGCGATTGAGTATCTCACCTGTCATCCTCAAAAAATTAAAAAAGATGAGGTTTTTATGACGAATAATATTTTACAGGCGCTTACTTTATTAAAATCCAAAAAATGGGTCGATCTGACTCACAGCTTTGATCAACATTCTCCTCATTTTTCCATGTTTGACCCAGCTCAAATTAAAACATTATTTAATTATCAGGATGGCTTTTTCACCCAACAATTTACTTTTGTCGGGCAATATGGCACGCATATTGATGCTCCCTGTCATTTCATTCCTGATGGTCGTTTCCTGAATGGGATTGAATTAAAAGAACTGGTATTACCCTTAATAGTTATTGACCAATCAGAGCGAGCAGAGCAAGAGCCTGATTTTTCGCTGTCGAAAGAAGATATTCTCTGTTTTGAAGCCGAGCATGGCATCATTGAAGCCGATACTTTTGTTGCATTAAGAACGGATTGGAGTAAACGCTGGCCTTCTCAGGAAAAAATGGAAAATAAAGATATCAATGGAAATAATCAGACCCCCGGCTGGGGATTAGATGCGCTAAAGTTTCTGCTTGAGGAAAGGAAAATAAAAGCCATCGGACACGAAACATTCGATACGGATTCCTCGAAAGATGCCAGAAATAATAATGGATTCCTCGGTGAGCATTATGTTTTGGCACAGGATACGTACCAAATAGAAATCATGAAAAATTTAGATAAAGTGCCTACTCGTGGCGCGATTATTTTTAATATTGTCGCTAAACCAGAAAAGGCAACAGGTTTCCCGGTACGCTCATTTGCGATAATCCCTTAACTTCTTAAGTGGTTCAAGCTGATTTAATTCATATTTCATCGGGCTTGAGCTACTTATCAATAGAAAACCATTCCTTATCAAAATACCCAAAGTAAATATTTATTAATCCTTGATAATAAACTAAAACAACATCATTCATTAAAAATTACTGAATTTATTGTCAGACAATTCAGTATTAACCTGAACAATAAAACACTATTTAAAGCTAATAAAATCAAAATTTTTATAATTTCCTATCGTTATAATCAATATTAACTCCACGTGCATATTTTTAATAACACCTATACCTTCCAATGATTCATCAGTAATTTTAATACTGACTACCAAAAAATAGATAAGCCTTACCCCTTTTAGAAAGGGGATTAAAAAAATAAAGTATCTACCTTATAAAGGTTATCTGTTCAATTTCCTTCCTGAGAAACTGTATCGAATAAAAAGTATTTAATATTTGACTCATTATCAGTCTAACAAGCAGGGGTTAAGTAATGTTTATGTCGTGCTCTCGTCTCAATAACAAAAATCAGCCCGTATATGAGGTAAATTACCTATTCTTTTATTCTGATTATACATTTTCGATCGGCTCTCTTCAGCAGATTATCTGGTTTGGCTCAAATCCCCCAACTCATCCCCACTCTACAGCCCCAGTTTGATTACTCTCGCTCAGGGAGAATTGAAAGTAACCAACCATAAAACATTAATTTTTATTCATTATTTTGGGTTAAATAAATCATATTCAATCATTAGGCTAATCAATAAGCCTAACAAGCAGGAGTTAAGTAATGCCTATGTCGTGCAATCGTATTAATCACGAAGCCCAGCCTTCATATGAGAATACTTCTGAATCTTCCTCTTGCACATTCTCACTCAGTTCTCCGCAACAGGTTGTCTGGCTTGATCAAATCCTTCACCCTGATAATACCTGTTACAATATCGGTTCAGTGGTTTTTGTTGAGGGAGAATTGGATGAAACGCTGTTAATCCGTGCTTTTAAGAGCGTTGTTGCTCGTCATGATGCATTGCGTTTACGACTGGTTCATAATCAGGAATTACCACAACAAAAACTTGTTGATGCTTTACCTGTTTCCATCTCTGTCCATGATCTTTCCGGACACTCCAATCCAATAGAACAAGCTGAACAGTATCTCCACTCGGCATTTGTACGCCCGTTCGATTTAAATGACGAACTATGGCGCTTTGAATTGTTACGCATAGGCAATAACCGCTGGTACTGGCAGTTCTGCTGTCATCACCTTATCGGAGACGGAACTACTTTAGGGCTTATTTCCGAAGAGATAGCCAGCATTTACAGCAAGCTGGCCAGAGGTGAGGAAATGACAGAAAGTGTTCCCTCCTATCTTGATTTTGTGGATGAAGACACCGCCTATCTAAGTTCAAAACGCTATCTACAGGATCGGCAATTCTGGCTTGAACGTTATGAAAGTGTACCTCCTGCATTGCTCCAACCCTCTAATTCAGACAAAACTAAAGAATCCCGACATCCTGAGCCGGTCATTTATCAATTTGACAAAACACTTTTTCAACGCATAGAAGAATTGGTTGCTTCACAAGAGTTATCCGTTCTGCATTTTATGTATGCCGTCCTAGCCTGCTATTTTTTCCGTACAACTCATTTCTCACGTACTGACAGTTCTGAGGAAATTGTTTTTGGTATTCCCGTACACAACCGTAAAAATATCAAACAAAAACGCATGGTTGGGATGTTTACCTCAGTCATTCCGGTTGGTATTACCGTGACACCACAAGATTCTTTCCTCGATGTTATGAAGAAAGCAGCAACCGAGTTGCGCCGTTGTTATAAACGCCAGCGTTTACCCATTGCAGAACTCAACCGGCATTTACAGGCCCGACAGAAGTCAGGGCATGTCCAGCTATTCGATATTATGCTTTCATATGAAAAAATTGAGTTAAATGCCAGTCTGCCTGCGGCCTTACTGACTTGTTCTAAAATACAACGTGGTGCCCCGTTTCCTCTGATTGTTGCAGTTCATCAGTACGCATTTACGACGAATAATGAAGATGTAGGGAAACCCGTCACGCTGGAGTTTGATTATTCACCCGATTATCTGAATCATGCTGAAGCAGTGGCGCTTCAATCCCGTCTGGTAGCCCTGACAGAAGCCGCTATCGCATCTCCGGACACAGCAATCCGGCACCTGCCAATACTCTCACAGACAGAGCAACAACAGGTACTGGCAGATTTTAATGCCACTCAGATGAACTTCCCGAAAAGTACCTTAATTCATCAACTGGTTGAAATTCAGGCTGAACAATATCCCGATGCAGTCGCCGTGGAATTTGGCGAACAAACGCTGAGTTATGACGAACTTAATCGCCGAGCCAATAGGCTGGCTAACTATCTGGTTACACTGGGTGTAAAACCAGATGAACGGGTTGCGATTTGCGTTGAGCGCAGCCCGGAGATGATCGTGGGATTACTTGCAATCCTCAAAGCAGGAGGTACCTATATTCCACTCGATCCATCCTATCCGATGGAAAGACTGGCGTATATGCTCAGAGATTCCGAACCTGTGGTTCTACTCACACAGGTTGCTCTCTCTGAAGAGCTGGAACGTGCCATACCTGCTGTCGGATATACAACGGTGTTACTCGATAGCCAACAATCCTATCTGGCTGAACACCCAGAGTACAACCCAGATCCACAGGCACTGGGGCTGACTCCTCAGCATCCGGGTTATGTGATCTATACGTCAGGTTCAACCGGGTTACCCAAAGGGGTGGAGATGCCTTTGTCTTCACTGTCAAACCTGCTGCAATGGCACGCTTACTCACCTTCACGACTGAGCAGGACAGGTAAAACCCTGCAATTTTCTGCGTTCGGATTTGATGTCGCCTTTCAGGAGATTTTCACCACCCTGAGCGAAGGCGGCTGTCTGGTGCTGATCAGTGAAGCCATGCGCCGGGAACCCCAACAATTCCTTCAGCTGATTCAGCAAAAACAGGTTAATCGTATCTTCCTCCCCTATGTCGCTCTTCAGCATCTCGCTGAAGCTGCCGGTTCCAGTAAAGACGATTTTTCCTGCCTGACGCATATTATTACTGCTGGTGAGCAACTGCGTATTACCCCTGCCATTCAGCATTTAGTACAGCGTGCTGGCTGCCAGTTACATAATCATTATGGCCCGACGGAAAGTCACGTTGTAACAACATATACCTTAGACAAAGAAACTGAGCACTGGCCAGTACTGCCCCCCATCGGTCAGCCGATAGCCAATGCCCGGATTTATATTCTTGATGAATATGGTCAGCCAGTCCCTTCCGGCGTAACGGGAGAAATTCATATCGCAGGCCGGAGCGTTGCCCGTGGTTATCTGAATCGTCCTGAATTAACCGCAGAACGTTTCCTGATCGACCCGTTCTCCACAGAGCCGGATGCCCACATGTACAAAACCGGCGATCTCGGGCGCTGGTTACCTGATGGCAATATTGAATATCTTGGTCGAAATGATTTTCAGATTAAACTCCGGGGTTTCCGGGTTGAACCCGGCGAGATCGAAGCTCAATTAATGTTGTGTCATGGAGTACGAGAAGCAGTAGTTATCGCCCGTGAGGATGTTTTTGATGAGAAAACCGGCGGGCAAAAACGACTGGTTGCCTATTTGCGGCCACAGGAAGGTGTCAGACTAGAGCCTGCTGAATTACGCCAGCAACTTGTCCCGCATCTTGCCGAATATATGCTGCCCAGTGCGTTTGTCACTCTGGACGCTTTCCCGCTAACGCCTAACGGAAAACTTGACCGCAATGCCCTTCCAGCCCCGGATTTATCTGCGATGGCAACACATCCCTATGTGGAGCCTGTCGATAAAACAGAAATCGTTCTGGCACAAATCTGGCAAAGTTTATTCGGACTGGAGCGGGTTGGCCGCCATGACCATTTCTTTGAATTGGGTGGTGACTCCCTGCTGGCTGTCCAGCTGTCTGCCCGTATACGTCGGATCATGGGACGAGAGCTCCCTCTGCAACAGATTTTTACCCGACCGGCCCTGATGGAGTTGGCTCAGGTTATTTCTGAAGCAGCGGTATCCACGCAGACCGTTATCCCCTCGACTGATCGCAGCCAACCACTCCCGCTGTCCTTTGCCCAGCAGCGTTTATGGTTCCTGAACCAGCTCGATCCGGCTGCCAGCCGGGCCTACCATATTCCGGTAGCACTGCGTCTGACAGGTCAACTTAACCATCATGCCCTGACCAGTACACTCAATCATCTGGTTGCCCGCCATGAAAGCCTGCGCACTCGATTTATTCTGGTTGAAGGCCAACCTTATCAGCATATCGATCCTGCTGATACCGGCTTTACTTTGTCCTACCATGAGTTACGCAACTTAGATCCGGCGCAACGAGCTGAACGAATTGAAAAGATTACAGCACTTGAAGCTCTGACGACCTTTGATTTTATCCATGGCCCACTTGTTCGTGGTCATCTGCTGCAACTGACCGATGAAGAGCATCTGTTACTGATCACCCTGCATCATATCATCACTGATGGCTGGTCTATCGGTGTATTCATGCGTGAATTGGATATTATCTATCATGCATTGCTTAACGGTCATGATGTTTCTTTGTCACCATTATCCATTCAATACGCTGACTATGCTGTCTGGCAACGTGAATGGCTACAGAAAAACATTTTCACGGCCCAGCAAAATTTCTGGCGTATACAACTTGAGAATGCACCAGTACTTCTGTCACTCCCGACAGATCGGCCACGCCCGGCAATCCAGTCCTACATCGGCAGTCAGGCCCCTTTCCAGCTTGATAACACGGTGCTGGCATCACTTCAGGCTCTCGGAAAACGCCACGATACCACCCTTTTTATGACGCTTCTTGCTGGCTGGAGTATCGTGCTGTCGCGGCTGAGTGGTCAGGATGATGTCGTTATCGGCACCCCCATCGCCAATCGTTCACTTTCTGAACTTGAAGGATTGATGGGATTTTTTGTTAATACACTGGCCCTGCGGATCAGGCTCAATAATCATGTCTCTGTCGCTGATCTGTTGGCGCAAGTGCGGGAGCAGGCTCTGGCTGCTTACGCTCATCAGGATCTGCCTTTTGAACAGGTCGTTGAAGCCTTACAGCCTGAACGTAGTCTCAGCTATAGCCCTATCTTTCAGGTCATGTTAGCACTGGATAATACGCCGGTTCAGGATCAGACATCGCATGAATTACAAATCACCCGGCTTGAGCAGGCTGGTCATAGTGCCCATTTCGATTTAATGCTGTTACTGACTGAGAGTGATAGAGGTCTTACCGGCGGATTGGAATATGCCGTTGATCTGTTTGATGCCACAACCGCTGAGCGCATGGTGGGTTATCTCATCAATGTACTGACAGCCATGGCGGAAGATGAAACACAAGCCATTACGCACCTGCCCATGCTGTCCACCGCAGAACGGCAGCGGTTGCTGGTGGATTTCAACGCCACACAAGACACTTTTCCAGATATAAACCGCCCACAATCCGCCCTGATCCATGAACTGTTTGAACAACAGGTGACACAGACTCCGGCGGATATAGCTGTCGTTTTCGAACAACAAACCCTGAGCTATGACGCACTTAACCGTCATGCCAACCAACTGGCTCATTATCTGGTTAAGCTGGGAATAAAACCGGATGATCGCATTGCTATTTGCGTCGAACGCTGTACCGAAATGATTGTGGGCTTACTGGCTATCCTGAAAGCGGGCGGAGCTTATGTCCCTCTCGATCCGGCTTACCCTGCCGAGCGGCTGGCCTATATGCTGGAAGACTCAGCTCCGACAGCCATTCTGACCCAGACAACACTGGCTGACACGCTGCTCAGCGCTGTACCCATTGTTCTGCTCGACAATATACTCGATATCAGCTCCTCCACTCTGGCAGAACTGCCCGATCACAACCTTGACGCACAGGCACTGGGGCTGACTTCACACCATCTGGCCTATATTATCTACACCTCCGGTTCAACCGGTCTGCCGAAAGGTGTGGCGGTCGAACACCGCAATACCGTCAATTTACTGAACTGGGCGCAGACAACATTCAGCCCGCAAGCGCTGGCACACACCCTTTTTGCCACGTCACTGAATTTTGATCTCTCCGTATATGAATGTTTCACGCCTCTGATTTCTGGCGGTACGGTGCATGTTGTCCCTGATGTGCTGTCGCTGATCAATACAAGATCTATCGCTACAAAACAGAACATCAGCCTGATCAATACCGTGCCCTCGGCTATCCCGCAACTGATTGAAGCCAATGCGATACCTGCGAGTATCCTGACTGTCAATTTAGCGGGTGAGGCACTAAAACCACATGTCGTTAAACTGTTATTCACACACACAAATATCCGGCATATATGCAATCTGTACGGTCCCTCAGAAACGACAACTTATTCGACATGGACACGTATAGACCGGACAACGGGCTTCCACAATCATATCGGACGCCCGATCGCCAATACCCGGATTTACATCCTCGAACCCTCTGGTCAACCTGCACCATTAGGCACTGTCGGTGAGATCCACATTGCCGGAGCCGGTGTAGCGCGGGGATATCTGAATCGCCCTGAACTGACAATGGAACGTTTCCCCGCCGATCCTTTCTCCTCAGAACCCGATGCCCGCATGTACAAAACCGGTGACCTCGGTCGCTGGCTGCCGGATGGCAATATCGAATACATTGGCCGCAATGATTTTCAGGTCAAAATCCGTGGCTTCCGCATTGAACTGGGGGAAATTGAAGCACAGCTTATACAGTGTGACGGCGTACGCGAAGCAGTGGTTATCGCCCGTGAAGAGACTTTTAATAAACTGGCTATTGAGGAAAAAACAGGTGAACAAAAACGGCTGATCGCCTATTTACGTCCACAGGAGGGTGTTGAACTCTCCCCTTCAGAACTGCGCCAGCAACTCGCTCAACACCTTGCTGAATATATGTTGCCCAGTGCTTTTGTTGTGTTGGAAAACTTCCCGTTAACCCCTAACGGAAAACTTGACCGTCAGGCACTGCCTGAGCCTGATGCTTCGACAGTGATAACCCGCAGTTATCAGGCTCCCATAGGGGAGAAAGAAACCACACTGGCACACATCTGGCAGGAGCTGCTGGGATTAGAGCAGGTCAGCCGCCATGACCACTTCTTTGAACTGGGCGGTCATTCGCTGATGATGGTCAGTCTGATTGAACGACTGTACAAATTTGGCTGGAAACTGGATGTCCGCAGTGTGTTCTCAGCGCCAGTCCTGATGGTAATGGCTCAGGCGATTCAGGGAGATGCCGATACTTTTGTTGTTCCGCCTAACCTTATTCCCGACGATTGCACAGCCATTACACCGGATATGCTGCCGCTGGTTTCACTTTCACAAGCCGAAATTGATGCGATCGTCGAAGTCACTCCCGGCGGAGCCAGCAATATACAGGATATCTATCCACTGGCACCGTTACAGGAAGGCATCCTGTTTCACCATCTATTACAGGAACAGGACGATATTTATTTGCTCCACTGTATGCTCACTTTCAATACCCGTGCATACCTTGATGATTTCCTGTCAGGTTTTCAATATGTTATCGACCGCCACGATATTCTGCGTACAGCCGCCTGCTGGCAGGGGCTGGTCAAACCGGTTCAGGTTGTCTGGCGTCAGGCGCGGCTGACGATCAATGAGTTCATTCCGTCCACAACAGATGATATTCCCGCTCAACTAAGAGCGCTCAATAATCCGCGTGAACACCGTCTTAAGCTAAACCATGCCCCCCTGTTTTTGGTAGATATCGCTTATGATCCGGTTCAGGATAACTGGCTGCTGGCACTGCACTTTCATCATATGATCGCTGATCATATGACACTGGAGCTGATTTTCGACGAAATTGCCCTGATACAGCCTATCCAGAAACAGCTTGCCCAGAAACAACAAGGGCAAACTGAAACATTACCTGCTGCCGTGCCTTATCGTAACTTTATCGCCCAGACGTTAAGCGTGCCACCCGCGGTACACGAGGCCTATTTCCGTGAACAGTTGGCTGATATCGACACGCCCACCGCACCTTTTGGCGTGCTCTCCCTAACGGATGATGAACCTGTTGCTGAAGCACACCTCTCTTTCGATCCGGTTCTGGCGGAGAATATCCGTAAACAGGCCCGCCGTCTGGGAGTCAATCCGGGCGTACTGTTTCATGTCGCATGGGCACAGGTACTGGCACAAACCAGCGGCGGTCATGATGTTGTATTCGGCTCAGTGTTATTAGGTCGGTTGCAGGGTGGCAAAGGAACAGCCCGAACACTGGGGATGTTTATCAATACCCTGCCAGTACGGGTTTCCCTGACAGGCCAGAGTGTGCTGGATACCGTGCAGGCTACCTATCGCAATCTGACCACCTTACTGGAGCACGAACAGGCACCGCTGGCACTGGCACAGCAATGCAGCGGCGTGGCGCAGCCGATGCCACTGTTGAGTACTCTACTTAATTATCGCCATACCCGGCTCAATGAAGATGATATTTTTGAAATGCCTCAGCTGGGTATGCGCATTCTCGCGGTGGAAGAACGGACAAATTACCCAATCACCCTGTCCGTGGATGATACGGGAGCAGGGTTCCGTCTGACAGCTCTGGCAGGAGCAGGCATTGATCCGGCACGCATTACCACTTATCTGGAAACAGCCCTTCGTGGCTTGACTGACGCACTGGCTCGCAATCCACAGCAACCGATTCAAGGGTTATCCATTCTGCCCGCTACAGAGCGTCAACAATTACTGGTGGATTTCAACACAGCTCAAACAACCTTATCACCAACAGAAGATGCCCAGCCGGGTTTGATCCATCAATCGTTTGAGGAGCAGGCCGCACATCACCCCGACGCAATCGCTATAACGTTTGAGGGCAATGCCTTTAGCTATGGCGAACTTAACCGTCGGGCCAACCAACTGGCGCATTATCTGATTGCGCAAGGTGTACGCCCCGATGATCGGGTCGCTATTTGCACCGAGCGCAGCCCTCTGCTGATTATTGGCCTGCTCGCTATTCTGAAAGCCGGAGGCGCATATTTACCCCTTGATCCAGCTTATCCGGCGGAAAGATTGCGGTATATGCTTGAGGATGCCGCTCCCGTCGCCATACTGACGCATTCCGTTCATGCGGATAAATTGGCGGAAAACCACATTCCGACCGTGTTACTGGATGCACAGGAAGCCTGCCTGACAACACAACAGATGGATAATCCCGCGGTTCATCTGACAACACACAATCTGGCCTATGTGATTTATACCTCCGGTTCAACCGGGCAACCGAAAGGCGTCATGGTTGAGCATCGAAGTGTGCTTCGTTTGATTATCAATAGCGGTTTTGCGGATATCGGCCCTGACGACCGTGTTGCTCATTGTGCCAATATTGCGTTTGATGCTTCGACATGGGAAATCTGGTCAGCCCTGCTGAACGGCGGATGTTTACATATTATTCCCCAGACTGTCCTGCTGGATCCGGTGCGTTTCAGTCATTCACTCATTGAAGGGAAAGTGACCGCGCTTTGGCTGACTGTCGGTCTGTTCAATGCCTACCTTGATGTTCTTATGCCGATGTTCGGGCAGTTACGCTATTTGCTTGTTGGTGGTGATGTTCTCGACCCCGCTAAGAGCAGGCAGGTATTATCTTCTGAGTCTCATCCCGCACAGCTGATTAACTGTTATGGCCCGACGGAAACCACCACGTTTGCCACCACTTATGCAATAACATCTCTCGCTGATGCAACTCACTCTGTTCCGATTGGTGGCCCGATTGCCAATACACAGATCTATATTCTCGATCCCAACGGGCTGCCTGTTCCTGTTGGTGTTGCCGGAGAAATTTATATTGCCGGAACCGGTGTTGCCCGTGGTTATTTAAATCTGCCTGAGTTGACTGCTGAACGTTTCCTTGCCGATCCTTTCTCTTCCGAACCTGATGCGCGCATGTATAAAACAGGGGATCTGGGGCGCTGGCTGGCTGATGGCAATATCGAATACCTCGGCCGTAATGATTTTCAGGTCAAAATCCGTGGCTTCCGTATTGAACTGGGGGAAATTGAAGCGCAGCTGATGCAGTGTAACAGTGTGCGTGAAGCTGTCGTGATAGCCCGTGAGGACGGATCAAAACAAAAACAGTTGGTCGCTTATTTGCAGCCACACAATGGCCAATCGTTAATTCCCGCGGAACTGCGTCAGCAACTTTCACAACACCTTGCTGACTATATGCTGCCCAGTGCTTTTGTCATGCTGGAAACGTTCCCGCTGACACCCAATGGCAAGCTGGATCGTCAGGCACTTCCTGCGCCTGATCTGGCCGCAGTAGTGACCCGTGGTTATGAAGCCCCGATCAATGAAATAGAAACGGCACTGGCTCAGATTTGGCAGAAATTACTGGGTGTGCAGCAGGTCGGGCGTTACGACCATTTCTTTGAACTGGGGGGGCATTCCCTGCTGGCGGTTCAGTTTGTCGCATACGTTCGTCAGGAACTGGCAAAAACCCTGTCATTAAAACAACTCTTTGACCAGCCCATTCTGGCTGATTTAGCACAACTGATCACTGAAACTGCAACAGCCCGTCAAATCGAGATCCCGATTGCTGACAGAAACCAGCCATTGCCACTCTCTTTTGCACAACAACGGTTATGGTTCCTGACACAAATCGATCAGGCCGCCAGTCTGGCCTATCATATTCCCGTTGCATTACGTCTCAGCGGGCAACTCAGCCACCACGCACTGAGTCAGGCACTGAATAATCTGGTCGCTCGGCAAGAAAGCCTGCGTACCCGCTTTATCTCTGTAGCAGGTCATCCCTGCCAGTACATTGATCAGGCTGATACCAGTTTCACGCTGTCTCACCATGACCTGCGCCAGTTAACTCCTGAAGAACGTACTGACCGTATTACTGAATTAACCACGCTTGAAACCCAGACGCCATTTGATTTCACACAAGAACCATTAGTTCGGGGTCACTTGCTACAACTGGCTGATGAAGAGCATATCTTTCTGCTCACCCAACACCATATTATTGCCGATGGCTGGTCTGTCGGTGTACTCATGCGCGAGCTGAGCATTCTCTATCGTGCGGCGCTTGAAAATCAGGAGAACCCGTTACTGCCATTGCCCATTCAGTATGCTGATTATGCCGTCTGGCAACGTGGCTGGTTGCAGGGTTCGGCTCTGACTGCACAGAGCGATTTCTGGTTTTCCCGGCTTAAAGATGCTCCGGCTTTATTAACACTACCGACTAACAGACCCCGTCCGACTGTACAATCGTTCGTCGGCGGTCGGGTTCCTGTTTATTTTGATGCCGAACTACTGGCTTCATTGAAAAAGCTGGGGCAGCGCCATAACAGCACCCTGTTTATGACCCTGCTGGCGGCATGGAGTATTGTCCTCGCCCGGCTGAGTGGACAGGATGATATTGTCATCGGTACACCGGTTGCCAACCGGCCTCACCAGACACTGGAAGGGTTAATCGGATTTTTTGTCAACACATTAGCCCTGCGTACCAGAATAAGCGATTCCGACAGTGTTACCGAGCTGCTGACTCAGATCCGTGAACAGATGCTGGATGATTACGCTAATCAGGATCTGCCTTTTGAACAAGTGGTGGAAGCCTTACAGCCGGAGCGTGACCTCAGTTACAGCCCGGTATTTCAGGTGATGCTGGCTTTAAACAACACCCCGGCTCAGGCGTTAAATCTGCCCGATATCCATTGTACGCCAGTAGAGCAGATACACCCCAGCGCGCATTTTGATTTAACCCTGTCTCTGACCGAAAACGAAAGCGGTCTGGCAGGTGAACTGACTTATGCCGCCGATTTGTTTGATTCCGCAACCATTGAGCGCATGACTGGCTATTTAGTCAATGTGCTCACCGCAATGGTCACGGATGATACGCAATGTATTGCCACTCTGCCTATGCTACCAGCATCGGAGCGGCATCAACTGTTGGTGGATTTCAATGCTATTCAGATCGGTTCTACCCAATCCGGTTTCCCACAAAATGCACTTATCCACCAGCTTGTTGAAGCACAAGTATTACAGCGTCCTGATGCTATTGCCGTAGTTTATGAAAATCAGACGCTGAGTTATCACGAACTGAACCAGCGAGCTAATCAATTGGCTCATCATTTACTGGCGCTGGGCGTGCGCCCGGATGATCGGGTTGCCCTATGTGCTGAACGCAGCCCGGAAATGGTCATCGGCCTGCTTGCCACACTGAAAGCCGGTGGTGCTTATGTCCCCCTCGATCCGGCTTATCCGGCGGAGCGGCTTAACTTTATGCTGGAGGATGCCGCTCCGGTTGTGTTATTAACCACCACTGAGTTGGCAAACCAGCTTGCCAGCACATTACCGACTGTTTTACTCAATCATCCTGAACAATTTACGACAACACAACGAACGGATAGCCCGGATGCTCAGGTATTAGGGCTGACACCCCGCCATTTGGCTTACGTTATTTATACCTCCGGTTCAACGGGTCAGCCGAAAGGCGTGATGATTGAACATCATAGTCTGTGTAATCTGGTCACTACCCAACAAAATGCCCTTGCCCTCACGCCTGAGAGTCGGGTTCTGCAATTTGCTTCCGGCAGTTTTGATGCCTCTGTCTGGGAA
The DNA here is from genome assembly GCF_037996705.1 of Xenorhabdus bharatensis. Taxonomy (NCBI): domain Bacteria; kingdom Pseudomonadati; phylum Pseudomonadota; class Gammaproteobacteria; order Enterobacterales; family Morganellaceae; genus Xenorhabdus; species Xenorhabdus bharatensis. The sequence goes on from NZ_JBBMXG010000004.1 coordinate 61,536, forward strand.
TGCGCTATGGCGCTGCTGACGGGAGCCAGTCTCTATCTGGCAAAACGTGCTGACCTTCTACCCGGTGCGATCCTGTCAGATTATCTGGAAACCCATGCTATCAGCCATGTCCTCCTGTCACCAACTGCGCTGGCGGCAATGGACTCTCTGCCCGATACCCTTCAGACATTACTGGTCGGCGGGGAAGCCTGCCCACCGGGTTTAGTCAAACGCTGGTCAGCGGGGCGGCAGATGCTCAATGCCTACGGGCCGACGGAAATTACCGTCTGTGCAACGCTTTATCCGTGTGATAGTCAGGAAAATACTCCACCGCCGATTGGTCGCCCCATTACCAATACACAGATTTATATTCTTGACGCCAACACCCAGCCTGTTCCGGTGGGTGTCACCGGAGAGATTTATATCGCGGGTTCCGGCGTTGCCCGTGGTTACCTGAACCGGCCTGAACTGACAGCAGAACGTTTCCTGAACGATCCATTCTCTTCTGAACCAAATGCGCGTATGTACAAAACGGGGGATCTGGGTCGCTGGCGTTCTGACGGTAATATCGAATACCTCGGACGCAATGATTTTCAGGTCAAATTACGCGGTTTTCGTATCGAACTGAGGGAAATTGAAGCCAGACTGGTGCAGTGTTCCGGCATACGGGAAGCCGTAGTTCTGATGCGGGAAGACGAACCGGATCAAAAACGGTTGGTTGCCTATCTGAAACCGGAAGAAGGTACTGAACTGGTTCCCGCTGAACTACGTCAGCAACTGGCTCAGCATCTGGCTGAATATATGCTGCCCGGTGCTTTTGTGATGCTGGATAGTTTCCCGCTGACCCCCAATGGCAAACTGGATCGTCAGGCACTGCCTGCACCTGATCTGTCTGCGCTGGCAATACAGGGCTATAAAGCGCCTGTTGGTGAAGCAGAAGTCACTCTGGCTCAAATCTGGCAACAATTACTCGGGCTGGAACAGGTCAGCCGTTATGACAACTTCTTTGCTCTGGGCGGGCATTCACTGCTGATTGTCAGCCTGATTGCGGAATTGCATAACCACGGCTGGCAGCTTGATGTCCGCAGTGTGTTCGCTGCGCCTGTGCTGGCAGATATGGCACAAGCCGCTCAGCGTGATGCCGAAGTTTTTGTCGTCCCACCTAACCTTATCCCCGATGGCTGTCAGGCTATTACACCGGATATGTTGCCGCTGGTTTCCCTGTCCCAGTCAGACATTGACGCTATCACTGCCCATGTTTCCGGCGGAGCGGGTAATGTGCAGGATATCTATCCGCTGGCCCCGTTACAGGAAGGCATTCTGTTCCATCATCTGTTACAGACACAGGGTGACGACTATTTATTACATACCCTTATTGCCTTTGACACCCGAACTCACCTTGATAGTTTCCTGAGCGCCATGCAGCAGGTCATTGACCGCCACGATATTCTGCGCACCTCGGTTTACTGGCAGGATCTGGTACAGCCCGTTCAGGTGGTATGGCGTCAGGCAGCGTTATGCATCAAAGAATTTACGCCGGAAACAGAAGACGATATATCGGCCCAATTACGTACCCACACCGATCCGCGCTGGCACCGTATTGACCTGACTCATGCGCCCCTGTTCACGGCTGATATCGCACACGATACGGTACAAAATGAGTGGTTACTGGCACTACGTTTCCATCATCTGGTCAGTGACCATATGACACTCGATCTGATCTTCGCCGAAATTGCCCGCATACGGCAGGGAAATGCAGATACGCTGCCTGTTTCAGTGCCCTATCGCAATTTTATCGCCCAGACGCTGAATGTACCGGTTTCAGTACACGAAGATTATTTCCGCGAGCAACTGGCAGATATTGACGAACCTACGGCACCCTTTAATGTGCTTAAAATGCCGAAGAACAGCGCTTTACCTGATCATCCTCAATTGCGGGATAACAGTAATTCCGTCGCCAAATCCCGTATTTTACTGGATAACGATCTGGCAAACGCGATTCGTTCTCAGGCTCGTCGTCTGGGCGTTACTCCCGGTGTTCTGTTCCATGTTGCCTGGGCACAAGTACTGGCACACACCAGCGGTCGTGATGATGTGGTTTTTGGCTCCGTGCTGCTGGGTCGCTTGCAGGGCATCACCGGCGCAGAGCAAATACTGGGGATGTTTGTTAATACCCTCCCGATCCGCATTTCTCTGGCTGACCGGCGTGTGCAGGAAACCGTGCTGGATACCTATCATCGCCTGACGGCACTATTAGAGCATGAGCAGGCTCCGCTGACACTGGCGCAACAGTGCAGCGGTGTAGCCCAGCCGATGCCGCTGTTCGGTGCTTTGCTCAATTATCGCCACAGCCAGATGACTCAGACTGAAATGGATACCCTCTGGGCAGATATGCGTGTCGTTGCAGCGGAAGAGCGGACTAACTACCCGATTACTCTGTCCGTGGATGACTTAGGTGACGGTTTTCAGCTCACGGCGCTGACTGTTACTGACATTTCCCCTGATCAGGTCACAAGCTATCTGATAACTGCGATTAACGGGCTGATTAAAGCTTTAATTGATCAACCTCAGCAACCGATTCTGGATATTCCGATTTTATCGGGATCAGAGCGGCAACGGCTGTTGGTGGAGTTTAATTCTGCTGAAACGCAAAGCGTATTCCCGGAAAATATGCTGATCCACCAGCTAATCGAAATTCAGGCATTACAGCGCCCTGATGCTATTGCCGTCACCGATGAAAATCAGTCACTGAGCTATCGAGAACTGAACCAGCGCGCCAATCGTCTGGCTTATCACCTACTGACTCTCGGCATACGCCCCGATGATCGGGTCGCTATTTGTATTGAACGCAGTCCGGAAATGGTCATTGGGCTGCTTGCTATTCTCAAAGCCGGTGGGGCTTATCTGCCACTTGATCCTCACTATCCGGCGGAGCGGCTTAGCTTTATGCTTGAGGATGCTGCACCTGTTGCCTTACTGACCCGATCTCAGTGGCATGAAAAACTGAACAGTACCTTACCTGTTATCTTGTTGGACGATGAGTCAGACAGCGCCGCATCGTTCCCCATCCATAACCCTGACATTCAGGCTTCAGGGCTGACATCACGCCATCTGGCCTATGTTATTTATACCTCCGGTTCGACCGGTCAGCCGAAAGGTGTCATGGTTGAACACCGGAACGTGGTTTCCCTGCTTATCAATAACGGTTTTGCCGATATCGGGCCGGATGACTGCATTGCCCATTGTGCCAATGTGTCATTTGATGCGGCGACATGGGAAGTTTGGGCTGCTCTGGCACAGGGTGCGCGTATTCTGTTGATACCGGAAAAAACCCTGTTGCAGCCTGACCAGTTTGGTCATGCTCTGTCATCGGAGAAAGTCAGTGCCTTGTTCCTGACTACGGCGCTGTTTAATCAGTATGCCGGCCTGATTGCTCCTGCATTATCAGGTTTGCGCTACCTTCTGTTCGGCGGTGAACAGACAGATACCCGAACGGCTATTCGTTTCAGAACGGACTATCCGCCACAACATTTACTTCATGTCTATGGGCCAACAGAAACCACCACATTTGCCAGCGCCTATGAAATTCCGCTTATGGCAGAGCAAGCCGATGCAGGTGAAATCAAAATTCCGATTGGTCGCCCTATTGCCAACAGGCAAATCTATATTCTGGATAAACAAGGCCATCCGGTTCCTGTCGGCGTTTCCGGTGAAATTTATATTGCCGGAGCCGGTGTAGCGCGGGGATATCTGAATCGCCCTGAACTGACAATGGAACGTTTCCTGCTCGATCCGTTCTCTTCCAAGCCAAATGCGCGCATGTACAAAACCGGTGATTTGGGGCGCTGGCGGGCTGATGGCAATATCGAATACCTCGGTCGCAATGATTTTCAGATCAAACTGCGAGGCTTTCGTATCGAACTGGGGGAAATCGAAGCCAGACTGGTACAGTGTCATGGCGTACGTGAAGCGGTGGTGCTTATCCGGGAAGACGAACCGGATCAGAAACGACTGGTTGCTTATCTGCGACCAGAAGAAGGTAGTGAACTGGTTCCCGCTGAATTACGCCGTCAACTGACTCAGCATCTCGCTGATTATATGCTGCCCAGTGCTTTTGTGATGCTGGATAGTTTCCCGCTAACCCCGAATGGCAAACTGGATCGTCAGGCGCTTCCCGTTCCTGACGCATCGGCAGTGATAACCCGTGAGTATGAAGCCCCTGTCGGTGACATTGAAATTGCATTATCCCGGATCTGGCAAGATCTGTTAGGGCTGGAACGCGTCGGTCGTCATGACCATTTCTTTGAACTGGGCGGTCATTCACTGCTGGCTGTTCAGCTGACAGCTCGTATTCGTCAGGTGCTGGCACGGGAATTAGCACTACAACAGTTGTTTGATCAGCCACGGCTGATGGAGCTGGCTCAGGTTCTGACTGATGTTGCAACAACCACGCAGATGACAATTCCGCCAGCAGACAGAAATCAGCCACTGCCACTTTCTTTTGCTCAGCAGCGCCTGTGGTTTTTAGACCGACTCGATCCGGCTGCCAGTCTGGCTTACCATATTCCACTGGCATTGCGTCTGACCGGGCAACTCAATCACCATGCCCTGCGCCAAACATTCGACAATCTGGTCGCCCGACATGAGATCCTGCGTACCCGTTTTGTACTGGTAGCAGGCCAGCCTCACCAGCAAATAACAACGGCTGACAGCAGATTTGCGCTGGTTTATCAGGATCTGCGCACATTAACTGCCGATGAGCAAACCCAGCGAGTGACAGAACTTGCTACCACCGAAACCAGAATACCGTTTGATTTTACTCAAGGCTCACTGATCCGCGGCCAATTGCTGCAACTGGCTGATGATGAACATGTATTACTGATCACCCAGCACCATATTATTTCCGATGGCTGGTCTGTCGGTGTGCTGATGCGTGAACTGAGCGTTCTCTATCGGGCAGCACTTGAAAATCAGGCAAACCCATTACTGCCCCTACCCATTCAGTATGCCGATTATGCTGTCTGGCAGCGTGACAATCTGCATGAAGCCACGCTTAACAAACAACGGGAGTTCTGGTGTCACCAGCTCCGCGATGCGCCTGCGCTGCTGACACTTCCGACAGATCGGCCACGTCCCGCGTCACAGACCTTTACCGGAGGCAGAGTCCCCGTTCACTTTAATGCGAAATTACTGGCTTCGCTGAAAACACTCGGACAGCGTCATAACAGCACCCTGTTTATGACCCTGCTGACAGCATGGAGTATCGTGCTGGCCCGGCTGAGTGGGCAGGACGATATTGTCATCGGTACACCGGTTGCCAACCGACAGCATCGTGAACTGGAAGGGCTGATCGGCTTCTTTGTGAATACGCTGGCCCTGCGTGTCAGGCTGAATGATTCCGTCAGTGTTGTCGATTTGTTCAGACAGATCCGGGAACAGACACTGGCAGCCTATGCCAATCAGGATCTGCCCTTCGAGCAGGTAGTGGAAGCGTTACAACCTGAGCGCAGCCTGAGTTACAGCCCGATTTTTCAGGTAATGCTGGCGTTAAATAACACCCCCGCTCAGGCACTGACATTACCGGATTTGCAATTCACTGTGATGGAACCGATACACCACAGTGCCCACTTCGATTTAACCCTGTCATTAACTGAAACCGATGCAGGTCTGACAGGCGAGCTGACCTATGCCAGTGCGTTATTTGATGCTGCAACCATTGAACGCATGTTGGGCTATCTCACCAATATCCTGAACGCAATGGTGTCAGATGAATCACAACTGGCTGCCACTGTGCCTATGTTGTCGCAATCAGAACGGCAACAATTACTGATGGGTTTCAATGCGCATCAGGCTGATTGCCCACAGAATGTTCTTCCCGATAATGTATTACTCCATCAACTGTTTGAGGCTCAGGCAGAGCAAAATCCTGATGCGATTGCCGTGGTATTTGAAGGGCAGACCCTCAGCTATGATGAACTAAACCAACGCGCCAATTATCTGGCTCATCAACTGATTACGCAGGGTGTACGTCCGGATGATCGGGTAGCAATTTGTGTCGAGCGGAGTCTGGAAATGGTGGTCGGTCTGTTGGCTATCCTCAAGGCCGGAGGCGCCTATATCCCGCTTGACCCCGCTTATCCTGCCGAAAGACTGGCCTATATGCTGGCGGATTCAGATCCGGTGGTCATAGTGACTCAGACAACACTGGCCGAAAAACTCACCAGTACCCTGCCTGTAGTTATGTTGGATGTAGTTATGTTAGATATAGTTATGTTGGATGATTTATTATCCGGTGACTTATTACCCGATCAGGCACAATTCAAAAACCCGGATGTACAAAAATCAGCGCTGAAACCCCATCATCTGGCGTATATAATTTATACCTCCGGCTCGACCGGCAAACCCAAAGGGGTGATGGTTGAACATGCCAATGTCACCCGCCTGCTGGCGGCGACACAAGCGCGGTTCCGGTTTGACAGCCATGATGTCTGGACACTGTTCCACTCCTTTGCCTTCGATTTCTCAGTATGGGAATTGTGGGGAGCGCTGGCTTACGGCGGCAAGCTGGTGGTCATTCCGGCTGAATGCGCCCGTTCACCACAGATGTTCTATGAACGACTGTGCCGTGAGCAGGTTACTATTCTGAACCAGACACCCAGCGCCTTCCGCCAACTGATTGCGGCTCAGAATATGGCTTCGCACGACCTGCCACCACACATGCTGCGCTGTATCATATTCGGCGGCGAAGCCTTAGAGCTGCATACCCTTGCCCCGTGGGTTGAACGCAATCCGACTAAGCAGACCCGTCTGGTGAATATGTATGGCATCACGGAAATTACCGTACATGCTACCTATCGTGAACTGACGGAAGCGGACATCCATGCAAGACGTGGTAGCCTGATTGGGCAGCCTCTGGATGATTTACGCATCTATATTCTTGATGCTTATGGTCAGCCTGTGCCACTGGGCGTTACAGGCGAACTCTATATTGCAGGAGCAGGCGTTGCCCGTGGCTATCTGAACCGCCCTGAGCTGACCGCAGGGCGTTTCCTGTCTGATCCCTTCTCCGGTAAACCCGATACACGCATGTATAAAACCGGTGATTTAGGGCGCTGGCTACCTGACGGCAATATCGAATATCTCGGCCGTAATGATTTTCAGGTCAAGATACGCGGTTTCCGCATTGAACTGGGGGAAATTGAAGCCAGACTTGAACAGTGCGCCGGAGTCCGTGAAGCTGTCGTGATCGCCCGTGAAGACGGAACACATCAAAAACAGCTGGTGGCCTATCTGCTGCCACAGCCTGATGCCATACTGAATCCGACAGAATTGCGGCAGCAACTGGCACAACACCTTGCCGACTATATGCTGCCCAGTGCGTTTGTCACACTGGATGCTTTCCCGTTGACAGCCAATGGGAAACTTGACCAGCGGGCATTGCCTGCCCCTGATTCATCAGCCGTAGTATCACATCGCTATGTGTCGCCAGTGGGTGAAACAGAAACCGCACTGGCACACATCTGGCAACGCCTGTTAAAGCTGGAGCGTGTTGGTCGTCACGATCATTTCTTTGAATTGGGTGGGCATTCCCTGATGATTGTCGGCCTGATCGAAGAGTTACGTCTCATCGGCTGGCAACTGGATGTGCGCAGCGTATTTATTTCTCCTGTCCTTGCCGATATGGCACAGGCTCTTCAGCGTGATACTGACGAGATATTTATCGCGCCAGTTAATGGCATTCCTGAAAATTGCCAGCTTATCACACCAGACATGCTGCCTTTGGTTGCGCTATCCCAGACGGAAATAGATGCCATTGTCGCTACCGTGCCCGGCGGAGCCGCCAATGTACAGGATATCTACCCGCTGTCACCGTTGCAGGAAGGTATTCTGTTCCATCATCTATTACAGACGCAAGGTGACAATTACCTGCTGCAAAGCCTGCTCGCCTTTGATTCCCGCGAACGTCTTGAGGCGTTTCTGTCCGCACTGCAACAGGTTATCGATCGCCATGATATTCTGCGTACCGCCGCCTACTGGCAGGATCTGGCTAATCCGGTTCAGATTGTCTGGCGCCAGGCGTCTCTGAGTGTCAATGTTTTCACGCCAGCCACTGAAATCGATATTGTCACTCAACTCAGAGAGCACACCGATCCACGCCGATACCGTATCGACCTGAATCGTGCGCCACTGTTTACCGCCGATATTGTTCACGATCCAGAACACAACGAGTGGCTGATGGCACTGCGCTTCCATCATCTGGTCAGTGATCATATGACGCTGGAACTGATTTTTGCTGAGATTGCGCTGTTCCTGACAGGAAATACGAAAATACTGCCTGCTGTTCTGCCCTACCGCAATTTTATCGCCCGGACACTGCACATGCCGGAATCGGAACACGAGGCTTACTTCCGCAGCCGGCTTGCTGATATCGACGAACCAACTGCACCGTTCGGTATCCTGAAAGTTCAGACTGACGGCGAAAGGGTGGCTGAATCCTGTCTCGCTATTGCTCCAGAGCTGGCAGCGGCGATCCGCGCTCAGGCGCGATATCTGGGGGTCAGTCCGAGTGTGCTGTTCCATGTGGCATGGGCGCAGGTACTGGCAAAAACCAGCGGTCGTGATGATGTGGTTTTCGGTTCCGTCCTGTTGGGGCGGCTTCAGGGAGGAGCAGGTGCCGAGCAGGTATTAGGAATGTTTATCAACACGCTGCCAATGCGGGTTTCTGTCGGTGATTGCACCGTTCAGGAAGCGATTCAGGATACCTTCCACAATTTAATGTTGCTGCTGGAGCATGAGCAGGCACCTCTGGTGCTGGCACAACAATGCAGCGGTGTACCACAGTCAATGCCGTTGTTCAGTACCCTGCTGAATTATCGTCATAGTCAGACTGCTGAATCCGTTGACACGGTATGGACGGGCATTCGCATTCTGACCGCAGAAGAGCGCACCAACTACCCAATCACGTTGTCAGTGGACGATTTAGGCACCGGATTCAGGCTAATTTCACAAACAATCACCGGCATTGACCCGGACAGAATAACCGCTTATCTGGTCACGGCAATAAATGGCCTGATTGATGCACTGACACATAACCCACAACATTTACTACGGGATATCTCAATCCTGCCTGCAACAGAACGCAAGCAGTTACTGACCGATTTCAATGCTAATCAGGTGGAATTTCCAAACAACATTTTGATACACACGTTGTTTGAGGAACAATCAGCCCGTGCTCCAGACGCTACTGCCATTATATTTGCGGAACAAACACTGAGTTATCACGAGCTGAACTGTCGCGCTAATCAGCTAGCTCATTATCTGATTAAGCAGGGAGTGCAACCGGATGATCGGATAGCCGTCTGCCTCGAACGTAGCCCGGCGCTGATTATCAGCCTGCTCGCCATTCTCAAGGCCGGCGGGGGTTATGTCCCTCTGGACCCGACTTATCCGACCGAACGACTGGCCTACATGCTGGAAGACTCATCCCCAGTGGTCTTACTGACTCAGGCAGCACAAGCCGAAAAATTGTTTCACTCCGCATCGATGATATCTGTCCCGATTGTGGAACTGGATACTCAGGCACCGTTACTGGCGGAGCAGCCAGCCCATAATCCGGATGTTCAAGCATTGGGACTGATGCCACACCATCTGGCCTATGTGATCTATACCTCCGGTTCAACCGGCCTTCCCAAAGGGGTGATGGTTGAGCATCGTAATGTACTGCGCCTGATTATTGATAACGGCTTCGCTGACATTCGTCCCGATGACTGTGTTGCACATTGTGCCAATACGGCTTTTGATGCCTCGACATGGGAAATCTGGTCAGCTCTGCTTAATGGCGGGCGTCTGCATATTGTTTCTCAGTCCGTACTGCTTGAACCGGCACAGTTCTGTGACTCACTGATTAAAGCGCAGGTGACTGCGCTGTGGTTAACTGCGGGCTTATTCAATGAATATCTCGATACTCTCAGGCCGCTGTTCGGACAATTACGTTACCTGATTGTCGGTGGCGATGTCCTTGACCCACAGAGAATACAGGAAGTTATATTATCTGATCCGCAGCCTGCTGCATTAATCAACGGCTATGGCCCGACAGAAACCACAACATTTGCCGCCACCTACACCATCGCATCACCGGTTGATGTGACGCGTTCCATTCCTATCGGCCGGCCGATTTCCAACACGCAGATCTATATTCTTGATGAATATGGGCAGCTAGCGCCTTTCGGTGCGGTCGGAGAAATTTATATCGCAGGTCAGGGAGTTGCCAGAGGTTATCTGAACCGTCCTGAGTTAACTCAAGAACGTTTCCTGACTTGTCCTTTTTCCTCAGAGCCGGATGCACGTATGTACAGAACCGGTGATCTCGGACGCTGGCTACCCGATGGCAATATCGAATACCTCGGCCGCAACGATACGCAAATCAAACTGCGCGGTTTCCGTATTGAACCGGGTGAAATTGAAATAAGGCTTGAACAGTGTTACGGCGTGCGTGAAGCGGTTGTTCTCCTTCGTGAAGACGAGCCTGAAAATAAACGCCTCGTTGCTTATCTACTGCCCCAGAGTGGAATTGAACTTGATCCGGCGGTTCTGCGCCATCAACTGGCAGAGCATCTGGCGGAATATATGCTGCCCAGTGCCTATGTTGTGCTGAGCGCTTTCCCTCTCACACCGAATGGCAAATTGGATCGCCGGGCGTTACCGGCCCCTGAACTCTCGGCGGTGGTGACACATGAATATGAAGCGCCACAGGGCAGGATAGAAACAGCACTGGCGCAAATCTGGCAGGAGCTGCTAGGGCTGACACGCATTAGTCGTCACGACAGCTTCTTTGAACTGGGCGGTCATTCATTAATGGTTGTCCGGCTGATAACCCGCATAAAAAATCAGTTTATGGTCAATGTTCCTCTGACCTCACTGTTTGTTTCACCCAAATTAATGGAACAGGCAGACCTCATCTTTGCGGCACAAATGAGTGCAATCGGCGACAACGACACTGAATCAATTCAAAGCGATCTTGATGCGATGTCAGCCGAAGAGTTAATGGCAATTTTAGGCGAAAACGATACCCGTGAAAAAGACACCGGTGGAGATAGCAAATAATGACAAGGACTACTATGAATCTCGATGATCTGAAACGTGCTGTTATGGAAAAAAGGCTTGAAGAGCAACTGAAAGCACGGGGTTATCAGCAGCAGTCAATGATAAAACCTGCGGATCGTAACCAGCCACTGCCATTATCCTTTGCTCAACAGCGGCTATGGTTTCTCTGCCAGTTCGAACCGGCTGCCAGTCTGGCCTATCATCTGCCGATCATACTTCGCCTCAGCGGTCAGCTTGACCGCTATGCACTGAGCGCATCACTCGACCGTCTGGTTGAGCGTCATGAAAGCCTGAGAACCCGTTTTATGTCAGTGGAAGGAAAGCCCTATCAACACATTGATCCGGCGGATATCGGCTGTACCCTGTCTTATCATGATCTAAGCCAGTCAGATCCTACTCTGCACACCGAGCGCATTACCGAATTTATTGATACCGAAACGCAAACCCCGTTCGATTTTACGCAGGAACGGCTGATTCGCGGCCAACTGCTTCGTCTCAGCGATAAAGAGCATATTTTATTACTGACCCTGCATCATATTATTACCGACGGCTGGTCTACCGGTGTGTTGGTACGGGAGTTAGGGGACTTCTATCGCGCCGCCCTTGATGGTCGTGATATCTCTTTACCTCCATTACCCGTTCAATATGCTGACTATGCTATCTGGCTTCATGAACAAGCGCAGGGAAATAGCCTCGCGAAACAGCGTAATTTCTGGTGTGAACAACTCAGGGATGCCCCACCGCTGCTGACACTCCCCATTGATCGCCCACGCCCGGCAGTACAGAGTTATATCGGTGGCAAAGTCTCCTTTCAGCTTGATGCCTCTTTACTGGCATCACTAAAAGTGCTGGGGAAGCGCCATAACAGCACGTTGTTTATGACCCTGCTGACTGCGTGGAGTATCGTACTGAGCCGCCTTAGTGGACAGGATGATGTTGTTATCGGCACTCCTGTCGCTAACCGTCCACACCGTGAGCTTGAAGGGCTGATCGGTTTCTTTGTCAATACGCTGGCTTTACGTGTCACCTTCAATAACGCGCTGAGTGTGGCTGATCTCCTTACTCAAATCCGCAAGCAATCACTGGCGGCCTATGCCCATCAGGATCTGCCCTTTGAACAGGTGGTAGAAGCTCTACAACCTGAGCGCAGTCTCAGCTACAGCCCGGTTTTTCAGGTGATGATGGCCTTAAATAACACGCCGGCTCAGGAGTTCACACTACCGGAATTGCAACTTACCCCAATTGAGCAGAAGCATCGGGGTGCGCATTTTGATTTAACCCTATCACTGAACGAAATCGGAACAGGTTTAGCCGGAGATTTAGAATATGCCGCCGACCTGTTCGATCACTCAACTGTTGAGCGTATGGTGGGTTATTTAATCCATGTATTAACCGCGATGGTGATTGACGATAGCCAACCCGTAAACACATTGCCGATGTTGCCAAATTCAGAACGGCAACAATTATTAGTGGATTTCAATGCCACTCAGACAGCGTTCCCGCAAGATGCGTTAATTCACCCGTTAGTTGAAGCGCAAGTGTTACAGCGTCCCGATGCTATCGCCATAAGCTACGAGGGGCAGACGCTGAGTTATGCTGAATTGAACTGTCATGCCAATCGTCTGGCTCATCACCTGCTGGCACTGGGTATACGCCCGGACGATCCGGTTGCAATCTGTGCTGAACGCAGCCCGGAGCTGATAATCGGTCTACTCGCCATACTCAAAGCGGGTGGTGCCTATGTGCCGCTCGATCCTAATTATCCTGCTGAACGGCTGAGCTATATGCTGGAGGATGCCAGACCTGTAGCTCTGCTGACGCAGACAGCATGGTGCGACAAACTGGATACCTTTGTGCCGGTGGTTTTGCTGGATAATTTATTGAATGAGCAGGAAGCCCCTCTGGCAGCCTATCCCATTCACAATCCGGGTATTCAGACATCCGGTCTGACCTCGCATCATCTGGCTTATATCATTTATACGTCAGGCTCAACGGGCCAGCCTAAAGGTGTGATGGTTGAGCACCGCAATGTGCTTCGCCTGATTATCAATAATAACTTTGCCGATATTACGCCTGAGGACTGTATTGCCCATTGCGCTAATATTTCATTTGATGCAGCAACCTGGGAAGTCTGGTCTGCACTGATACATGGCGCCAGACTTCTGTTAATACCCGAAAATACGCTGTTACAACCAACCCGTTTTGGTCAGTGTCTGTCATCAGAAGGTGTCACTGCTTTATTTCTGACTACCGCCCTGTTTAACCAATATGCAGACTTAATTGCCCCAATGTTGTCCGGCCTGCGTTATGTTCTGTTTGGCGGCGAACAAACAGATACCCGCTCTGCTATTCAGTTACGGGCTACACATCCGCCACAACATTTACTGCATGTCTACGGGCCAACGGAAGTCACTACTTTTTCCACCGCTTATGAAATCCCCTTTGTCGGCAGTAGCCATACTGAAAATAAAAGAAAAATTCCCATTGGTGGCCCGATTGCCAATACACAGATCTATATTCTTGATTCCGGCAAACAACCGGTTCCTCTTGGGGTAACGGGCGAGATTTATATTGCCGGTGAAGGAGTTGCCCGTGGTTATCTTAACCGTCCTCAACTCACCGCTGAACGCTTTCTGGCTGACCCGTTCTCCTCAGCGCCTGATGCACGAATGTATAAGACCGGCGATCTGGGGCGCTGGCTGCCGGATGGCAATATTGAATACTGTGGTCGTAATGATTTTCAGGTCAAAATACGTGGTTTCCGCATTGAGTTAGGGGAAATTGAAAGCCGCCTCTCCCAGTGTCATGGTGTGCAGAAAGCACTGGTTCTCGCCCGTGAAGAAGCCGGTGATGAAAAAACAGGTGCTAAAACAGGAGGCCAGAAACGGCTGATTGCCTATATACAACCTCAGCCGGGGATGATACCGGAACCGGCAGAATTACGTCAGCAGCTTGCCAGACATCTTGCTGATTATATGCTGCCCAGTGCTTTTATCACGCTGGATCATTTCCCGCTGACCGCTAACGGAAAAATTGACCGTGAGGCGCTTCCTGCGCCAGACGCCTCCGCTTTCGCGGCTCGTCTCTATGAATCTCCGACAGGCGAAACAGAGATCGCGCTAGCGCAAATCTGGCAACAACTGCTAGGACTGGAGAAAATCGGTCGTCATGATCATTTCTTTGAGTTGGGTGGTCATTCACTGATGATTGTCAGCCTGATTGAAGAACTACGCCGCATTGGCTGGCGCCTTGATATCCGCAGCGTATTCTCCACGCCGGTTCTCGCTGATATGGCGCAGGCCCTCCGCCGTGACGCTGACGCTTTTGTTGTGCCTGAGAACCTGATCCCTGAAGGTTGCACTGCGATTATTCCTGAGATGCTGCCACTGGTGACACTATCTCAGGCTCAGATTGATGCCATTGCCGGAACTGTGTCCGGTGGTACTGGTAATGTACAGGATATTTATCCGTTATCGCCCTTGCAGGAAGGCATTCTGTTCCACCATCTGATGCAGACTCAGGGGGATAACTACCTGTTACAGAGTTTACTGGCTTTTGATAACCGTGAACGCCTAGACTCGTTTTTATCTGCTTTACAGCAGGTTATCAACCGTCACGATATCCTGCGTACCAGTGTTTTCTGGCAGGGGCTGGAACATCCGGTTCAGGTCGTCTGGCGACAGGCATCACTGGAGATTAACGTCTTCACCCCAAATACGGAACATAATATTCAGGTACAACTGCTGGCTCACACCGACCCCCACCAGCATCGTATCGATCTGACCCGTGCTCCGTTATTCACGGCTGATATCGCTCATGATACAGCACAAAATGAATGGCTACTGGTATTACGTTTTCATCATCTGGTCAGCGATCATGTGACACTGGAACGGATTTTCGCTGAAATTGCACTTATCTTACAAAAGCAGGGAATTGCCTTGCCCGCTGTATTGCCTTACCGCAATTTTATTGCCCGAACGCTGAGTGTGCCTGTTTCAGAACACGAAGATTATTTCCGTTCCCGGCTGGCTGATATCGATACACCCACTGCGCCATTTGGCGTGCTTTCACTATCTAATAACGAAAATCCAATACCGAATAATGAAAGCCCAGAAGCAGAACAGAATAACGCCGTGACTGAGGCACACCTTCCGCTTTCTCCTGAATTATCGGGTTCTCTTCGTGCGCTGGCACGACAACTGAAAGTCAGCCCGAGTGTCCTGTTTCATGTCGCATGGGCACAGGTACTGGCACAGACCAGCAGTCGCGATGATGTGGTTTTTGGGTCTGTTTTGTCAGGCCGTCTGCAAGGCGGCGCTGGGGCTGACCACATTCTGGGCATGTTTATCAACACCCTACCCATTCGGATTTCCCTTGCAGATCGCAGTGTACAGACTGTGGTACAGGATACTTATCAGGATTTAATCACACTGCTGGAACATGAACAGGCTCCGTTAACACTGGCACAAAGTTGCAGCGGTGTAGAACACGCCATCCCGCTATTCAGTACCCTGCTTAATTATCGCCACTCTCCGGTCAGTGAAGAAAAAACCACCCGTAATAGTTGGTCAGGTATGCGTGTTATCGCGGCTAAAGAAGGCACTAACTATCCCATTACTTTATCGGTAGATGATTTAGGCTCAGATTTCAGCCTGTCCGCCCACACAGTAGCAGGTATCGATCCTGTTCGGATGACTCGCTATCTGCTAACAGCCCTCTGTGGTTTAGTTGATGCCCTGATGCATCATCCTCAGAAGTTAGTGCTGCATGTGCCGATCCTGCCGGAAACCGAGCGACAACAACTGTTGGTGGATTTTAACGCGAGCCGTTGTAAAACCGGGCAGGCGGACTTCCCGCAGGATAAGTTGATCCACCCGCTATTTGAGGCTCAGGTATTACAGCGTCCTGATGCTGTTGCGCTGACTTATGAAGATCAGACAATCAGCTATGAGGAACTGAACCAACGCGCCAACCGTCTGGCCCATTATCTGATTGCACTGGGTGTACGTCCGGATGATCGGGTAGCAATTTGTGTTGAACGCAGCGCGGAACTAATCGTCGGTCTGCTCGCTATTCTTAAAGCGGGTGGGGCTTACGTACCACTTGATCCGAACTATCCGCCGGAACGGCTGGCCTATATGCTGGCAGATGCTACGCCAGTGGTATTACTGACACAAACAACGCAGCTCGACAAATTGCCTGATACCGTACCTGTATACGTGCTTGATTCGCCAGATCCCACATTGAACACTCAGCCGGTTGATAACCCGGACGCACTGGCTCTGGGGCTGACACCACGCCATCTGGCCTATGTAATTTACACCTCCGGTTCAACAGGGCAGCCCAAAGGGGTCATGGTTGAACATATCAGTATCAATCATCTGGTGATGAATAATCATTATGCGGATATCGGTGTGAACGACTGTGTTGCCCACTGTGCCAATACGGCGTTTGATGCCTCGACATGGGAAATCTGGTCTGCCCTGCTTAATGGCGGGCGTCTGCATATTGTTCCGCAACCTGTACTGCTTGATCCGGCGCGTTTTTGTGACTCGTTAATCAGAGGGAGAGTGACCGCACTTTGGCTGACTGTCGGTCTGTTCAACGCCTACCTTGATTCTCTCAGTCCACTGTTCAGCCAATTGAATTATTTACTTATTGGAGGTGAAGAGCTCGATCCGAGAAAAATACGGCAAGTGCAGTTGACTGAACCCCGCCCTGCGCATCTGATTAATGGCTATGGCCCGACAGAAACCACCACGTTTGCAGCAACTTATGAGATAAAATCGCCTGTTGATGCCGTACGTTCCATTCCTATTGGCAGACCCATCGCCAATACCCGGATCTATATTCTTAATTCACGGGGTCAGCCTGTGCCTATCGGTGTTACAGGGGAAATCCATATCGCAGGTAAAGGTGTTGCCCGTGGTTATCTGAACCGCCCCGAGCTG
The DNA here is from genome assembly GCF_037996705.1 of Xenorhabdus bharatensis. Lineage (NCBI taxonomy): Bacteria > Pseudomonadati > Pseudomonadota > Gammaproteobacteria > Enterobacterales > Morganellaceae > Xenorhabdus > Xenorhabdus bharatensis. The sequence continues at coordinate 78,569 of NZ_JBBMXG010000004.1, forward strand.
ACTGCGGAACGCTTTATGACTGATCCGTTCTCTTCCGACCCTGATGCCCGCATGTACAAAACCGGCGATCTGGGATGCTGGCGGACTGATGGCAATATCGAATATCTCGGTCGCACGGATAGCCAGATCAAGCTGCGTGGATTCCGCATTGAGCCGGGCGAAATTGAAGCCGAACTGATGCAATGTCATGGTGTGCGTGAGGCGATTGTCCTGAGTCGCGAAGACACAGCAGGACAGAAACAACTGGCTGCCTATCTGGTTGCTCAGGATGGCATTGAACTGACTCCGGCTGAACTGCGCCAGCAGCTTTCCCGACACCTTGCCGACTATATGCTGCCCGGCGCTTTTGTCACGCTTGACTCTTTCCCGCTGACCCCCAATGGCAAACTGGATCGTCAGGCTCTGCCAGCGCCTGATATATCAGCGATTGTGATGCGTCAGTATGAAGCACCGAACGATGAGGAAGAGGAAATATTGGCAAAAATCTGGCAAAGCCTGCTGGGACTGGAGCGCGTAGGCCGCTTTGACCACTTTTTTGAACTGGGCGGGCACTCACTGATGGTAGGTCAGCTCGCAACCCGCATTCAGAAAGAATTTCTGGTTGAGATCCCCATCGCTTCACTGTTCCTTGCACCCAGACTGGCGGATCAGGCAGAAATCATTTTCGCCGCACAAAGGGAAGCGGTGGGACAAAACAATATTGACTCCCTTCAGGACACACTGGATTCAATGTCCGCAGAGGAATTAATGGCCATGTTAGGTGGAGACAGTGACAAATGATAAAGAGCGATATGAATCTTGATGACCTGAAACGGGCTGTTTTGAAAAAGAAACTTAAAGAACAATTACAAACTCAACAGCACCAGAAGCGGCCTCCTGTTCAGCATGTTGACCGTGATCAGCCCCTGCCATTATCTTTTGCCCAGCAACGCCTGTGGTTCCTGCATCAGCTCGAGCCAGCAGCCAGTCTGGCTTATCATATTCCTGTGTCACTGCGCCTGACCGGACAACTCAATCATCATGCCCTGACAGCCGCACTCAATCGGCTGGTCGCCCGCCATGAAATTCTTCGTACCCGTTTTATGCTTACCGAAGGTCAGCCATATCAGCATATTGATCCTGCTGACACTGGCTTTGCCCTTAGCTGTCAGGATCTGCGTACGCTGGATTCAGAAACCCATATGCAGCATATTGCCGACCTTGCCGCACTGGAAGCCCGCACGCCCTTTGACCTGACACAAGGGCCGCTGATCCGGGGTCAGCTATTACAATTAGCGGACGACGATCATGTGCTGTTGCTCACTCAGCATCATATTATCTCGGACGGCTGGTCAATTGGTGTACTGGTACATGAACTGAGTACCTTTTACCGCGCGGAGTCCGAACCCGATAATAATCATGCTGCGCCACTTCCGCCCCTGCCGGTTCAGTATGCCGACTACGCCGTCTGGCAGCGAAACTGGTTACAAGGTGAAGCGCTTGCCGGACAACGTGATTTCTGGAGCCATCAGCTTAAAGGTGCACCGGCTTTACTGACACTCCCCACCGATCGCCCGCGTCCTGCCAGTCCGGGTTATACCGCCGGACAGGTACCGATTCGGTTTGATGCATCCCTGTCAGAAGCACTGAAATTATTCGGACAACGCCACCAAACTACGCTGTTTATGACGCTGCTGGCAGGCTGGAGTATCGTACTATCCCGACTGAGCGGACAGGATGATATCGTTATCGGTACACCGGTCGCTAACCGGCCGGAAAATGAGCTTGAGAGTTTAATTGGATTTTTCGTCAATACACTGGCGTTGCGGATTACATTCAGTGAATCCCCGACAGTTGCAGAGTTACTGACACAAATCCGTGAGCGGTCACTTGCTGCCTATGCCCATCAGGACCTCCCCTTCGAGCAGGTCGTAGAAGCGGTACAACCTGAGCGCAGCCTGAGTTACAGCCCGATATTTCAGGTGATGCTGGCTCTGAACAATACACCGGCAAAAAAACTAACCCTGCCCGGACTACAACTGACACCAGTTGAACAGGTGCGTTACAGCACTCATTTTGATCTGACTTTATCGCTGACGGAAACCCAAGCCGGATTATTGGGCGAACTGGAATATGCCACTGACTTGTTCGATGCTGCCACAGTTGAACGTATGATCGGTTATCTGAAACAGGTGCTGATGGCAATGACAGCAGATGCAACTCAACCCATTGCTAAACTACCGATGCTATCGGCTTCCGAACGACAACAATTGCTGGTCGAATTCAATGCCACACAAACGCTTTCTCTTCCACCCCAAAGCGCCCAGAATGTGCTGATCCACACGCTTTTTGAAGCACAGGTAATACAACACCCCGATGCGATTGCCATTGTCTGGGAAGGTCACACAATGAGCTATGCGGAACTGAACCAGCGCGCCAACCGTCTGGCTCATTATCTGATTGCGCTGGGTGTGCGTCCTGATGATCGGGTAGCGATTTGTGCTGAACGTCATCCGGATATGGTGGTCGGTCTGCTTGCCATTCTCAAAGCGGGTGGGGCTTACGTCCCGCTCGACCCAGCTTATCCGGCGGAACGACTGGCGTATATGCTTAAAGATTCCGCACCGGTGGCAATACTGACTCAATCCACACTGGCTGAAAAATTGGACAGTGCCATTCCCGCGGTATTTATTGATAACACGACAGCATTTACAACAGAACAAACAGCGGATAATCCCGATGCTCAGGTTCTCGGCTTAACATCAGACCATCTGGCCTATGTGATTTATACCTCCGGTTCCACCGGAAAACCCAAAGGCGTCGCCATTACTCACGCTAATACATTGAATTTCCTGAGCTGGGTACAACAGACCTTCAGTGCCGAAGAACTGGCTGATACTCTTTTTGCAACTTCGCTTAATTTTGATTTGTCGGTATACGAATGTTTTGCACCGCTGATTTCTGGTGGAACAGTGCATATTGTGTCTGATGCCCTGTCATTACTGAAAACAAGTTCCACGCCAGAAACGCCCGTCAGTCTCATCAATACCGTGCCATCAGCCATCGCGTATTTAATCGAAGCGAAGGCGATCCCCGACTCAGTCAGAACCATTAACTTGGCAGGTGAGGCGCTGAAACCCCATCTGGTTGAACAGTTGTTTGCCCGGACTTGCGTACAAAACGTCTATAATCTGTATGGCCCTTCTGAAACAACGACCTATTCAACATCAATACGCATGAACCGGACAACGGGTTTTGTCCCTCATATCGGCCGCCCGATTGCCAATACCCACATTTATATCCTCGATACTTATGGTCAACCCGTTCCTCTCGGCGTCATCGGCGAGATCCATATCGCTGGCAAAGGCGTTGCCCGTGGTTATCTGAATCGCCCTGAACTGACTGCCGAACGTTTCCTGAGCGATCCTTTCTCTACCGTTCCGAATGCGCGGATGTATAAAACCGGTGATCTGGGGCGCTGGTTACCGGAGGGTAATATTGAATACCTCGGTCGTAATGACTTTCAGGTGAAAATACGGGGTTTTCGTATCGAACTGGGGGAAATCGAAACACAGTTGATGCAATGTGATGGCGTACGCGAAGCGGTGGTGATTGCCCACGAAGGAGGTTATGCGGAAAAAACAGGTAGCCAGAAGCAATTAGTTGCTTATCTGTTGGCTCAGGATGGCATTGAACTGATTCCTGCACAATTACGCCAACAGCTCACACAGCGCCTTGCTGATTATATGCTGCCCAGTGCCTTTGTCATTCTTGATGCTTTTCCGCTGACACCCAATGGCAAGCTGGATCGTCAGGCGCTTCCCGCTCCGGATCAGGCAGCAGTCATCCGCCGAGGCTATGAAGCCCCCGCAGGCGAAATGGAAATCGCGTTAGCCCGGATCTGGCAGACGTTACTGGGGCTGGAAAAAGTTGGTCGGCATGATCACTTCTTCGAACTCGGCGGGCATTCACTGATGATTGTCAACATGATTGACCGGTTGCACAACATTGGTTTGCGGCTTGATGTACGGAGTGTATTTGCAGCCCCAATCCTGAGCGAACTGGCGCAGGCGATTTTAGTCTATCAGCGCGATACTCAGGCTTTTGTAGTCCCCCCTAACCTCATTACCGCAGACTGCACGGCGATAACTCCGGATATGCTACCGTTGGTGACGCTGTCACAATCAGAGATCGATGCCATTGCCGCAACCATTCCCGGCGGAGTCAGCAATATACAGGATATTTACCCACTGGCACCGCTACAGGAAGGGGTTCTGTTCCATCATTTATTACAGACTCAAGGGGATGATTACCTGCTGCAAAGCCTGCTGGCCTTTAACAACCGTAAACGACTTGATGCCTTTCTGGACGCATTGCAGCACATCATCGATCGTCATGATATTCTGCGTACCTCTGCTTACTGGCAGGATCTGGCTCAACCGGTTCAGGTAGTCTGGCGGCGGGCGCCACTGCATATTCATCACTTCATACCGACAACTGAAAACGACGTGCTATCACAGCTAAGTGCTCACACTGACCCACAGCATAATCGCCTCAATCTGAACCTCGCGCCATTATTCTCGGCTGATATTGCTTATGATACAGCACAGGATGAATGGTTGCTGTCTCTGCGTTTTCACCATCTGGTCAGCGACCATATGACACTGGAGCTGATTTTTACCGAAATCGCTCAGGTATTGCAGGGGCAATCAAAATTACTGCCAGTGGCTTTACCTTACCGAGATTTTATCGCCCGAATTTTAAATGTGCCGGTTTCAGTACATGAGGATTATTTCCGTACCCAGCTTGCCGATTTTACTGAACCCACTGCGCCATTCGGCATCGTCAGAATAGCAAACGATAATCGTGTTATTCATCAGTCTCATCTATCGGTTGATCCGGCTCTGGCAAAGCATATCCGTACTCAGGCCCGCCATCTGGGTGTCAGCCCCAGTGTACTGTTCCACGTCGCATGGGCTCAGGTGCTGGCACATACCAGCGGTCATGACGATGTTGTTTTTGGCTCTGTATTACTGGGCCGTTTACAGGGAATATCCGGGGTTAAGCGCATACTGGGGATGTTTATCAATACGCTACCCGTCCGGATTTCCCTGACTGACCGCAATTTGCAGAAAACAGTAAGTGTTCAGGAAGTCGTTCAGGCCACTTATCGCAATCTGACTCATCTGCTGGAACATGAACAGGCTCCGCTATCACTGGTACAACAATGCAGTGGCGTGGCTCAGCCGATGCCACTGTTCAGCGCCTTACTGAATTACCGACATAGCCAGGGTCTTGAGACAGAAATAAAAAACAGTGAAACAGAAGCAGTCAGTACAATCTGGGAAGGCATACGGGTTCTGGCCGCTGAAGAGCAGACTAACTACCCTGTCACTCTCACCGTGGATGACTTAGGCACAGATTTCCAGTTAAAGGCGCAGACCGTAACCGGAATCGATTCTGACCGTATACTCCAGTATCTGCTCACTGCGGTCAGTGGTCTGGCTGATGCACTGTCTGATAATCCACAGCAGCCTATTTTGCAGGTTCCGGTTATTCCACCTTCGGAGCAACAACAATTATTGCTGGATTTCAATGCGACTCAGACGACGTTCTTACCCACTGGCAGCTCACAAAGTGCGCTTATCCATCAGCTATTTGAAACCGAAGCAATGCATCATCCCGATGACATTGCTGTAGTACACGGTAATCACTCACTCAGTTATGACGAATTAAATCGCCGTGCTAACCGTTTAGCTCATCATTTAATTGCATTGGGTGTTCGCCCGGATGACCGAGTTGCTATTTGTGTCGAACGGGGTCTGGAAATGGTGGTGGGATTACTGGCTATTCTCAAGGCCGGTGGGGCTTATGTGCCGCTCGATCCGGCCTATCCGGCTGAACGACTGGCTTATATGCTCAAAGACTCTGCTCCGGTCGCATTACTGGTTCAACGATCGACCAGTCAGGTTATTCACGCCGATATCCTGCCCGAATCTGAGGCATCTTTGCCGAGAGTCCTGCTCGATATTCAGATACCGTTTATGGAAGAACAGCCAGAGCACAATCCAGAAATATCCGGTATGACGGAGCAGCATCTGGCCTATGTTGTTTACACGTCCGGTTCAACAGGCGTGCCTAAAGGTGTCATGAGCAGTCACCATGCCCTGAGTAACCGGTTGTTGTGGTTTGTACGCGATATAGGGTTTGGGGACGATATAACGACCTTCCCACTTATCACCGCACTGAAAACCAGCATCAGCTTTGTGGATTCGATAACAGAAACACTGGGAACATTACTGGCGGGAGGGCGGCTGGTGGTTTTCGACAACCCTACGGTAAAAGATCCGGCCCGCTTCCGTGCTGGGTTACAACATGCTGAGGTGAATTTACTGGTTGTCGTTCCTTCCCTGTTGAAATTCTTAATGCAGGATAGTCATGAGCATACCCTGAAATCAGTCAGGATACTGATTTGCAGCGGAGAACGGCTTGCACCCGAGCTGGCACAGCAGGTCGTGACAAATTACCCGTGGCTCCGGTTGCTCAATTTCTATGGTTCATCTGAAATTAATGGTGATGCAACTTGGTATGAATATAACGCAGCCCGTGGCGTACCGGATGTCTCCGTCATCGGGCGTCCAATCGCCAATACCCGCTGCTATATTCTGAACCCTGACAGACAACTGGTTCCGTTTGGTACCACTGGCGAAATCTATATTGCCGGTGCCGGATTAGCCCGTGGTTATCTGAATCTTCCTGAACTGACGGCGGAGCGTTTCCTGCCCGATCTTTTTTCGTCCCAGCCGAACGAGCTGATGTATAAAACCGGTGATCTGGGTCGCTGGCTGCCGGACGGCAATATTGAATATCTCGGGCGCAATGATTTTCAGGTTAAGCTGCGCGGTTTCCGCATTGAACTGGAGGAAATCGAAACGCAGTTATTACAGTGTCACGGCGTACAGGAAGCCGTTGTTCTGGTACGTGAAGATGAACCCAATCAGCAACGTCTGGTAGCGTATCTGCGTTCACATGAGGGAACTGAACTGATCCCGGCTGAACTGCGCCAGCAGCTTTCTCTGCATCTTGCTGAGTATATGTTGCCCGGTGCTTTTGTCACGTTAGAGACATTCCCACTGACCCCGAATGGTAAGCTGGATCGCAAAGCCTTTCCTGCCCCGAGCGCGTCCGCAATAGTGACACAGCACTATGTGGCTCCGGTTGGTGAAACAGAAACTGCTCTGGCGCAAATCTGGCAGGAACTGCTGGGACTGGAAAAAGTCGGCCGCTATGACCACTTTTTTGAACTCGGAGGGCATTCGCTGCTGGCTGTTCAGCTTGCTGCCCGCATTCGTCAGATGCTGGGGCGTGAGTTACCCATACAGAAGATATTTGACCAGCCTGTTCTGACGGCGTTAGCACATATCATTACAGAAGCGGCAGCAACGGCTCAGGCTATTATCCCTATCGCTGACCGTGATCAGCCGCTACCGCTCTCTTTTGCTCAACAACGGCTGTGGTTTCTGGGGCAGCTCGATCCGGCTGCCAGCCTCGCTTACCACCTTCCGGCGGCACTGCGTCTTACCGGCTCACTTAATCGTCAGGCACTGACTAGCGCACTCAGTCACCTGATTGCCCGCCATGAAAGTTTACGTACCCGCTTTATCTCCAGCGACGGGCAGCCTTATCAGCATATCGATCCTGCGGATATTGGTTTTTCCCTGCCCTGTCATGACCTGCGCCAGCTTGATCCGGCTTTACATCCCCGTCGGGTCACTGAACTTGTCGATCTCGAAGCCCGGACACCTTTTGATTTTGCGCAGGGTTCTCTGATACGTGGGCAGTTACTGCAACTGGCTGATGACGAGCATATATTGCTACTCACCCTGCATCACATCATTACTGATGGCTGGTCATTGGGTGTGCTGGTGCGTGAACTGGGCGATTTTTATCGGTCTGCTCTTAACGGTGGTGATAACCCCTCACTGCCATTGCCTATTCAGTATGCCGACTATGCTGTCTGGCAGCGCGATAAACAGCAACAAGTGGCCCTGAATGCACAACGCGACTTCTGGTGTCGCCAGCTTGCTGACATTCCGGCTTTATTGACTCTCCCTGCTGATTATCCGCGTCCGGCGGTACAGACCTATACTGGTGGGCAGGTTCCTCTCCATCTTGATGCCCGCTTACTGACATCCCTGAAAGAATTAGGCCAGCGTCACAATACCACGCTGTTTATGACCCTGCTGAGCGCATGGAGCATCGTACTCGCCCGCCTGAGCGGACAGGATGATATTGTGATCGGTACGCCGGTTGCCAACCGCCCGCATAAAGAACTGGAAGGCCTGATTGGTTTCTTTGCCAATACACTGGCATTGCGTGTCAAATTCAATCGCGAACTCAAAGTGAAAGATTTGCTGGCGCAGGTTCGTGAACACTCGCTTGCTGCCTATGCCAATCAGAACCTGCCGTTCGAGCAGGTCGTGGAAGCTTTACAACCGGAGCGCAGCCTCAGCTACAGCCCGATTTTTCAGGTGATGCTGACGCTGAATAATACGCCACCTCAGAAGCTGGTACTGCCCGGTTTACAGCTTTCATCGGTTGAACAGGCTCATCATGGCGCTTATTTTGATTTAACCCTGTCGCTGACAGAAACCGAATCCGGTCTGGCTGGGGCTTTAACTTATGCCGCTGATTTGTTTGATCATACTACCGCTGAACGTATGACAGGCTATTTCACCAATATACTAGCGGCGATGGTAAATGATGAAAACAGAACCATCACTACCCTGCCTATCATATCGGAACCAGAAAAACGGCAGTTACTGGTGGGTTTTAACGCGACACAGGTCAGTTACCCACAAAATGCGTTAATTCATCCACTGGTTGAGATTCAGGCAGAACAATTCCCTGATGCAATCGCAGTGGAATTCGAAGATCAAACCCTGAGTTATGGCGAACTGAATCGCCGGGCCAATCAGCTGGCGCATTATCTGATAGCAGAAGGTGTCCGCCCTGATACACGCGTAGCAATTTATATTGAACGCAGCCCGGAGATGGTAGTGGGATTACTCGCCATTCTTAAGGCTGGCGGCGCTTATGTCCCCCTTGACCCGACTTACCCGGCTGAACGACTGGCCTATATGCTGAAAGATTCAGCTCCGACAGTTTTACTCACCCGAACAGCCTTACTCACCCGTACGGCACTGGTGGATATATTAAACCCGGAGCCATCCTGTACTATCGTGTTACTTGATGAGCCACAGCCTTATCTGGCTGAGCAGCCCGAACATAATCCAGATACACAAACAATGGGGCTGAAGCCGCATCATCTGGCTTATGTGATTTATACATCGGGATCAACCGGATTACCTAAAGGGGTGGAAATGCCGCTGAGAGCGCTGTCAAATTTACTGCAATGGCAGCGTCAGGCTGATTCATGCCTCACCAGAAACGGTAAAACCCTGCAATTTGCGGCACTGGGTTTTGATGTCGCTTTTCAGGAAATCTTCACTACGCTAAGTGAAGGTGGTTGTCTGGTGCTGATTGATGAAACCCTGCGTCGGGAACCTCTGCAACTCCTGCGCCTGATTCAGCAAAAACAGATTAACCGTATTTTTCTTCCTTTTATTGCTCTTCAGCATCTTGCCGAAGCCGACAGCCATAGCGCAGGCAATACTAATGAGAGCGATATCTCCTGTCTGGCCCATATTATTACTGCCGGTGAACAATTACGTATCACGCCGGCTATCCGGCGTTTTCTGCAACGTGCGGGACATTGCCGGTTACATAATCATTATGGCCCGACGGAGAGCCACGTTGTCACGTCCTATACCTTAGGCAAGGAAATTGAACACTGGCCGGTTCTGCCGCCTATCGGACGCCCGATCGCCAATGCTCAGATCTATATTCTTGATGAATATTGCCGTCCTGTGCCTCTGGGTGTCAGCGGTGAGCTTTATATTGCGGGCATCAGCATTGCACGGGGCTATCTGAATCGTCCGGAGCTGACCGCCGAGCGCTTCCTGATTGATCCGTTCTCAACGGAACCCCATGCCCGTATGTATAAAACCGGCGATCTCGCCCGTTGGTTACCCGATGGCAATATTGAGTATCTCAACCGTAATGATTTTCAGGTGAAAATACGGGGTTTTCGTATCGAACTGGGTGAAATTGAGGCTCAGCTGATGTTGTGCCACGGTGTACGGGAAGCTGTCGTTATCGCCCGTGAAGAGGTGGTTAATGAAAATCACCAGAAACGGCTGGTCGCTTATCTGTGCCCACAGGAAGGCGTGAGTCTGAGCCCTGCTGAATTACGCCAGCAGTTGGCCCGGCATCTTGCTGAATATATGCTGCCCACGGCTTTTGTGATATTAGAGGCATTTCCGTTAACGCCTAACGGCAAACTGGATCGCAAAGCACTCCCTGCGCCGGATTCATCGGCTATTGCTACTCGTGATTATGTGGCTCCGGTTGGTGAAACAGAAACTGTTCTGGCGAAAATCTGGCAAGAGTTACTCGGGCTGGAACACGTTGGGCGATATGATCACTTTTTTGAGCTGGGCGGGCATTCGCTGCTAGCCGTTCGACTGGCTGCCCGTGTGCGTCAAATGCTGAAACGCGAGTTACCTCTGCAACAATTATTTGCCCAGCCAGTCCTGATGGATTTAGCACAGGCTATTGCTGAGGCTGATACGACTAACCAAACTCTGATAGCCGTGGCAGATCGCAGCCAAAGGCTGCCTTTATCCTTTGCTCAGCAACGGTTGTGGTTCCTCGCTCAACTCGACCCTGCCGCGAGTCTGGCCTATCATCTTTCTGCGGCGCTGCGCATGACTGGCAGACTGAATCGTCAGGCACTCAGTACCGCACTTGACAAGCTTGTAGCCCGTCATGAGGGATTACGCACTCGGTTTGTGTCAAATGAAGGCCAGCCTTACCAGCATATTGATGCTGCTGATATCGGCTTTGACTTATCCAGCCATGACCTGCGTCTGCTTGATACCACAGAGAAAAACCAGCAAGTTGCCGAAATTGCTGAACGTGAAGCACAAATGCCTTTTGATTTTGCCTGCGGGCCACTTATCCGTGGTCAGTTACTGCAACTGGCAGATGAAGAACACATTCTGCTGATCACCTTGCACCATATTATTACCGATGGCTGGTCGATTGGTGTACTGGTTCGGGAGCTGGGGGCATTTTACCGTGCGGCGCTCAATGAACAAACAGCGCCTTTACCACTTCTGCCCATTCAATATGCCGACTACGCCGTGTGGCAACATCAGTTATTGCAGAACTCAACCCTTACTGAACAGCGTGATTTCTGGTGTAAACAGCTTCAAGACGCGCCAGCGTTACTGACATTGCCAATTGATCGGCCTCGTCCGGCAGTACAAACTTATGTTGGCAGTCAGGTTTCTTTTCAGCTTGATGCCGGTGTGTTTTCTTCATTGAAAGCACTCGGAAAACGCCATAATGCAACGCTGTTTATGACTTTACTGACCGGCTGGAGCATTGTCCTTGCCCGCCTCAGCGGACAGGATGATATTGTTATTGGCACACCTGTTGCCGGTCGTCCGTATCCTGAACTTGAAGGATTAATAGGCTTCTTTGTCAATACGCTGGCGTTGCGGATTCAGTTTGATGGAAAGCTGAATGTCGCGGATCTACTGGCTCAAGTCAGGGAGCGGGCACTTGCTGCCTATGCTCATCAGGAGCTGCCTTTCGAGCAAGTGGTGGAAGCTTTACAGCCTGAACGCAGCCTCAGCTACAGCCCTGTTTTTCAGGTGATGCTGGCGTTAAATAATACGCCGGATCAGGAACTGGTTTTACCTGAGCTGCAATTCACCCCACTTGAACAAATACAGCACACAGCTCATTTTGATTTAACATTATCTCTGGCTGAAACGGCATCCGGTCTGGCGGGTGCACTGTCATACGCCACTGACCTGTTCGATCACTCCACTATTGAACGTATAGTCGGTTATTTCACCAATGTACTGACCGCAATGGCGACGGATGACATGCAAACTGTTGCGATGCTGCCAATGCTGCCGGAATTGGAACAGCACCAACTGTTAGTCGATTTTAATACGACTCAGGCTACTTTCTTACAAACAGACAACCCGCAAGATGCCCTGATCCACAAGCTGTTTGAAGCTCAGGTAGAACAATCCCCAGACGCGATTGCGGTAGTATTTGAAGATCAGGCCATAAGTTACCGTGAACTTAACCGCCGGGCTAATCATCTGGCTCATTATTTGATTGCAGCGGGTGTACACCCTGATGATCGAGTCGCGGTGTGTCTCGAACGCAGCCCCGAAATGGTTGTCAGTTTACTCGGTATTCTTAAAGCGGGCGGAGCTTACGTTCCGCTTGATCCGGCCTATCCGGCTGAGCGACTGGCGTATATGCTCGAAGATGCAGCACCTGTGGTGTTACTGACTCAGACTGAACTAATCGATAAATTACGACTCCATAAATTACCCGATACAGTGCCGGTATTTATGCTTGATATGCAGGAAACTACACTGAACAGCCAGCCAGATCACAACCCTGATGCCAGTGCCACAGGGCTGACTTCATGCCATCTGGCCTATGTCATTTATACATCAGGCTCTACCGGTCAGCCAAAAGGCGTCATGATTGAGCATCGCAGTATCAATCGGCTGGTGATTAATAATGCCTATACTGATATCGGCAGAAACGATTGTGTTGCCCATTGTGCTAATGTGGCCTTTGATGCCTCAACATGGGAAATCTGGTCTGCGTTACTGAATGGTGCAAGGTTGTATGTTGTTGCACAATCGGTACTGCTTGATCCGATGCGCCTCTGTCATTCATTGATCAAAGGGAAAGTCACTGCACTTTGGTTAACCGCGGGTTTGTTCAATGAATATCTGAATACGCTCAAACCGTTGTTCGGGCAATTGCGTTACCTGCTGGTAGGGGGTGATGTTCTCGATCCGATAAAAATACAGCAGGTACAATTAGCCGAATCACCGCCCACACACCTGATTAACGGCTACGGTCCGACAGAAAGCACAACATTTGCTGCAACTTACGAGATCCCATTGTCCATTGATGTTACTCGTTCTATTCCTATTGGTCGCCCCATTGCCAATTCGCGGATTTATATTCTTGACGCGTATGGTCAACCCGTCCCACTTGGCGTTATCGGCGAAATCTATATTGCAGGCACAGGGGTTGCACGAGGGTATTTGAATAATCCTGATCTTACTGCACAGCGTTTTCTGAACGATCCATTCTCCGCCGAACCGGATGCACATATGTATAAAACCGGCGATCTCGGGCGCTGGTTACCGGATGGCAATATCGAATATCTTGGTCGTAATGATTTTCAGGTTAAGCTACGGGGCTTCAGAATTGAACCCGGTGAAATAGAAACCCGGCTGGCAAAATGTGATGGCGTACGTGAAGCGGTAGTGATTATTCGTGATGACACTGTTGATGGACAAACCGGCGGACAAAAACGTCTGGTTGCTTACTTATTACCGCATATGGGCGCGAAGTTAGATCCGGCTGAACTTCGCCGGCAACTTGCCCAACATCTTGCTGAGTACATGCTACCCAGTGCTTTTGTGACTTTGGAGGCTTTCCCATTGACTCCTAATGGTAAACTGGATCGGCGGGCACTGCCTGCTCCTGATTTATCCGCAATGATAGTACATAATTATGCGGCCCCGATGGGCGAAACTGAGATCGCGCTGGCACAGATTTGGCAGGATCTATTGGGACTGGAGCGAGTTGGCCGTTATGACCATTTCTTTAAACTGGGCGGTCACTCATTACTCGCAATACAATTACTAAACCGAATGAAGGAACAGGAAATGGAAGCTCCGCTGACCGCGTTGTTTGCTCACCCCACATTATGTGAGCTGGCTACCGCTGTGGATAAACACCTTGCCATACCAGAATCGCCGTTTGATGCAAACCCAGTACCCTTAAGTCCGTCTGGCTCTTTACCACCACTATTCCTGATACACGAGACTTCCAGCGATCCGCTGGTTTACTCTCCACTGGCAACGCTATTGCCGGCTGAACTTCCCGTTTACGCACTACAGGCGCTTGGCATTCATACTCTGGAACAGCCACCCGCCTCCATTGAAGAACTTGCAGCCTGCCATATTCAGGCTATCCGCCGCATTCAGCCTCAAGGGCCGTATCGGCTGGCTGGCTGGTCTATTGGTGGCCTGATTGCCTATGAAATCGCTCAACAGTTAATCAATGACAATAAAGTTGTGGAATTCCTTGGCATGATCGACACCTATAATCATGTTAATGACGATACTGCTGACAATGCCCGTCATGAAGACCGAGCGAGTGAAGACAAAACCGCTGAGCGAATCGCGTTAATCATTGACTCACTGCGTACTCAGAAGAGTATTGATGATGAACAGGCGCTGGAAGCACTGCACACACTCAGCAGTCTGGAGCAGGTTATTGATTACTGCATTGAGCATCAGTGGCTACCGGCGAATATCACGCGCGAAGATGTCCTTCTGCGTACGTATACCGCTGAACTGATCACCCGGCTGGGGCAAGACTATGTTCCGCCCAAATCATCCCTGTCTATTCATCTCTATGCCGCAGATGAGTCAAACAATCGTGACTGCTGGCGTGGCTGGCACGGTATCGTCGGGCACCATTCCGTGCTCTGCCCCATTGGCGGAACGCACTTCTCTATTATGCAGCCTCCTTTGCTTAATCAGATTGCAGATTCCATCACTGAGCAGATACAGGCCGTTCCGGCTTTCGACCCGCGTGTTATCATTCAGCTGGGGTCTAAATCAGCCTCACCGCTATTCTGTATGCCCGGTGCAGGAGCCAGCCCATCCAGCCTGCTTGAACTGGCATTATCATTCCCGTCGCAACTGCCTATTTATGCTTTACAGGCCCGTGGTTTTACTGCTGAGCACAATTATCCGCATACCAGCGTTGAAGGGGCTGCCCGGGCTTACATCCGGACTATTCGTGAGATTCAGCCTCACGGGCCTTATCATCTCTTAGGCCACTCTTTTGGTGGCTGGATCGCCTTTGAAATTGCCTTACAACTACAGGCCGAAGGCGAACAGGTCGCTGATCTCATTCTTGTTGATACAGACGAACCCAATCAGCAAGGCTCTATCCATAAGCCTGTCAGCCATACTGAGACGATAATGGAGTTGATTGATATCTACGATATGATCTTAGATCAGCCGCTTTCTCTTACCCGACAGGATTTTGAAAATCTGACACAGGATGAGCAGCACCAGCTTTTACACAATGCCTTAATAAAAGCCGGTCTTTTCCCGGCAAAAACATCAATATCACTACTGCAAGGGATCATTCGCGTTATGCAGGCTAACCTGAACACCCGCTATATTCCCCGGGCACGTTATGAAGGGCTGGTTCATCTGATTAGTGCAGAAGACGAAAACCCGGATGAAATAAAAAACCGCGAAACTCAGTGGCGAACACATGTTGCAGAACTGGACGCGATGCCGGTGTCCGGCAATCATATGACCATGTTATCCACCCCATCAACCAAACTCTGGGTGGGTAAACTCTGGCAGAAACTGGCAAATACAATCAGGTAAGTCTAAAGAGGCAAGCTATGCAGGATTTTCTCAACCCATTTATGACAACTATCGGTGCGCAGGAGCTATCCGCACTGGAAGCGGACATTGCAGATAACCCGGTCAGCTATTGTCATGATAGGTTAAACAGGCCGATATGCAGCCTTGAAGAACTGGAAAAACAGTTCTCTTCCGTCAGCATACCGGAACGCCCGGTTGATACCGGAATATACACCCGGTATCTGAGCGAAAATGTGCTAAATCAGGTTATGCCTGTTTCCTCACCTGCTTTTGTGGGCCATATGACATCCGCTCTTCCCCTGCACTTACCGGCGCTGGGGAAGATACTGACAGCGCTGAATCAAAATGTCGTCAAACTGGAAACTTCTCACGCCCTGACCGCGCTGGAGCGTCAGGTCATGGGAATGATGCACAAACTCGTCTACAACTGTGATAACAACTTCTATCAGAAGTGGCTTCATAATGGTGATCATGCGCTGGCAAGCTTCTGCTCCGGCGGAACCGTGGCTAACCTGACTGCATTATGGGCATGCCGGAATCAGCTTATGCCCGCAGATGGTGACTTTGCCGGACTGACTCGTGAAGGCTTAGCCCGTGGCCTAATCCATTATGGCTATAGTGGGCTGGCGATTCTGGTATCAGAACTGGGGCATTATTCGCTGAAAAAAGCCGTCGATGTGCTGGGTCTTGGGCAGGATGCGCTGATTAAAATTGCCACTGACAAAGACGGGAAAATTTGTCTTGATGACCTGCTCATTCAGTTACAGGAACTTCGCCGACGCAATATCAAACCGATGGCGATTGTCGGCATCGCCGGCAGTACCGAAACCGGCGCTATCGACCCGCTGGATGCGCTGGCAGATATCGCTGAACGGGAGCAGTGCCATTTTCACGTCGATGCCGCATGGGGAGGTGCCAGCCTGTTGTCAGAACGCTACCGGCACTTATTCAAGGGTATCGAACGCGCGGATAGCGTGACTATTGATGCTCATAAACAGATGTACGTCCCGATGGGCTCAGGCATGGTGCTATTCCGTCAGCCCACTCTGGCCGATGCTATTGAGCAGCATGCTAATTACATCTTGCGCAAGGGGTCAAAAGATCTGGGCAGACATACTCTGGAAGGTTCACGTAGTGCGATGTCGCTGATGCTGCACAGTAACCTTCATCTACTTGGGCGGCAGGGAATGGCAGCTCTGATAGATGCAGGTATTGAGAAAGCACATCAGTTTGCGGACTGCATTCGCCAACAGGAAGATTTCGAATTAGTCAGCGAACCGCAGCTTTGTCTGTTGACTTACCGTTATGCCCCACCCGTTGCAATTAAACTGATGCGTGAGGGTTCTGAGCCGGTACGACAAAAAGTGCAGGATATGCTTAATGCCCTCAATCAGAATATCCAGACCATGCAGCGCTCTGCCGGAAAAACATTTGTTTCACGTACCAATATTAAACCTGCGCAATGGGATAAACAGCCAACAACCGTTTTTCGTGTTGTACTGGCAAATCCGCTGACCACGCCGGAAATACTGGAGGATATGATTGAAGAACAGCGCCAACTGGCA
Source organism: Xenorhabdus bharatensis (assembly GCF_037996705.1). NCBI lineage: Bacteria > Pseudomonadati > Pseudomonadota > Gammaproteobacteria > Enterobacterales > Morganellaceae > Xenorhabdus > Xenorhabdus bharatensis. The sequence continues at coordinate 95,709 of NZ_JBBMXG010000004.1, forward strand.
AGGCAAAGTGAGTTTTGGGGGGATTTGCAGGCTCTGTTAAGCTCAGAGTGAAATACATGCTGAAAGAGGGATCATCATAAGTCGTTATATCGCTCAAAAGCCGATACGGGACTGACTAAGCGGCTTCGATATTGGAGCAGCCGATAATATATTGTACATTTATCGGCCTTCAATAAAGATTATCGCCCTGACAATCATGGCCGATGACTGACCGATCAAACAGAGGGATATGTTGTGGAAAAAAAAGAAAAACAGCCAAACCATGATGCGTTATTCAAGCATTTTTTAACACAACCTGAAACAGCCAAGGAATTTCTATCCCTTTATCTGCCAAGTGAGATTCAATCTTTGTGTGATTTAACCACACTGAAACTGGAGCCCGGCAGTTTTGTCGATCGGCATTTACGTCAGTTGCACAGTGATGTGCTGTATTCCGTTGAAACAACGCAGGGAGACGGTTACATTTATTGCCTGATTGAGCATCAATCCACACCTGACCCCTTAATGGCCTGGCGGTTGATGTATTATTCGATGTCAGCCATGGCCGCTCACCTGAAAAAAGGGCATACTGAACTGCCTTTAGTGGTTCCCTTGCTATTTTATCATGGTGAGATTCGGCCATATCCTTACTCAAACCGGTGGCTGGATTGTTTCACGCTCCCCGAACAGGCTGCTCGCTTATATCATCAGGCATTTCCACTGGTAGATATCACTGCGTTTAGCGATGAAGAAATCCTGACGCATAAAAGCATTGCCTTAATGGAGCTGGTACAAAAACACATCCGTTGTCGGGATATGCTGGAGTGGATCCCCCAATTGGTAGCCTTATTGAATGCAGGTTATAATACGGTTGAACAACGCAATGTTGTGTTAAGCTATATTTTACTGAATGGGCATACTCTGGATATCTCACAATTTGTCCATCAACTCATTGAACAATCTCCGGAGCATAAAACGATGTTGATGACTATTGCAGAACAGCTTGAGCAAAAAGGGCGCGAGCAGGGTCTTGAACAAGGCATCAGACAAGGAAAAGAAGAAGGCCGAGAGGAAGGCAAGGCCGAAGGTAAGATAGAAGGCAAACTGGAAACGGCTCGCGCACTATTACAGCATGGTGTCAGTCTGGATATCATTGTCACCAGTACCGGACTGAGCCGGGAAAAGATTGAGGCGTTAAAACATTAAATCAATCGCCCTTTTTCACAGTAAAATGCCGATTTTAAATATCGGCATTTTTGTTTTAATTTAAGAGGGTTGTTATGTTGTATTACCAGAGAATTTAAAAGTTGGCATATTATTTCCTGTTTTTTTATTTTTAGAAAAATGGTGATTTAGTGATAAATTTAATGAATTAAATAATAATAAAACAAATAGCCTGAGGCCTCCACTATTCTATTTTCTTTAAAAAAAGATCGATCGTACCCCAGGCATTTTAATTGCTTTTTTAAACGAAATTCAGATTTATTTATTGCTCAGAGATTTTAGGATACCTGTTTTTAGGCTGGTAATTACTCCATTTTTTTTCAGCAAATACTTCACTATGTGGAATACTTTTTCCATCTAGCCAAAATTTTACATTTTGTTTAACTTCATCAGTATTTTTATGGCGATATAACCAGCGTAATTCACTGGATGTTACGCCCTGACCATATTTACCATTTTTGTCTGCTGCCTGAATAATATTATCTTTATCAGAGGCACCGCTAATGTCACCGAATACAAAATGAACAGGTAATTTTCTCTGCATTAACTGATATTCCAATCCTGCCTTACTTGTTTTTTTCCAAAAAGGCACTCCCTCACTCATGGAGGATATACTTGTAATTCCTGATTTTATAATTATATCTTTAACATTATATTTAGAGTGACTAGATAGAAATTCTCTAAAATCAATAGCACGATCGTAGTCATGTAAATTTTCTTTGATACTATCATCATCAGCATATTCTGTTGGGTTCACTAAGGGATCCCAGACAGCATTGGTTATATCATTTTGTATAAGTATATTTCTTTTTATAATTTTTTTTCCTTTTTTTTCTAAAAGCTTCCTGAATTTTGAGAGTAATGTTTTTGAAGAATCTGGAGCAGGGCCTTTACGGTAAAGTTTCTTTTTTTCTAGATCTTTTGCCGCTTCGTCCCTTGGTGTATTCAAGCCATATAGAATATGGCCTGGTTCAAATTCCTTAGTAAGTCCACTTGTTATCTCTGGCTTTTCTTTATTTTTATATATTCTCATAACTATTCCTTAATGTTTTCAATATAGATAAAAAGTTGTTCTTATGGTTAATTAATTTAAAATTTAATAAAAACATGGCGGATCCCATACCTGAAATGTTATTTATTAAAGGATATTATTGAAATAAATCAGTAACAATTATTAGGGTTTTACCTCCATTTATACCACCTCGTTATTAAGTTAAATCGTCGTTTTGTTTTTTATAAAAATCATAATAGGTCGATTTATGATTTTTATAATCATTTTCGATGTTTTTAAGTTCTTCATAAATTGAAAACACTTTATTGTATAAACACTCTCCTTCTTCCGTTAAAATTAATCCTTGGCTTTTTCTGACAAAGAGTTTTACACCTAATGAAAACTCCAGTTTTTTTAAGCTTCGGCTAATTGGTGACTCTGTGATAAAAAGCTCCTTTGTTGCCTTATTTATTGATTTATTTTTGGCTACAACAATAAAATTTACTAAATCTTTTGAAATAAACACCTGAACTCCTTTTTAAATTCGATAGGGTTTGCTTTTGGTGTTGTAAAATTATTAATGAATTTGTTTCACTTTTATTTTAATTATGTAATTTTTATAAATATTCATCATGATGAAACCACATGATTTTGCAATAATATATAGACACATTCTTTTGTCAACAATTTAATACACAGAGTTATAGCTTTAAGTGAAAATGATAATATATTTAAAAAACAATAAGTTGATTGTTAATATTGATAAATCAACCTCATTATTCATAAATCTAATTTAAATATCATTAGCGTTAAGTCAGAGTAATTAACAATGTGATCACATTAAAATATAGGGAATCACTCTTAATTGGTTAGTCTTTGCTATTCCATAAGTTATAAAAATAAATCAAATTCCGAAAAGATGATCTTTTTCTATACTTTTAATACAGATTCCATAATCATCGACCTTGGTAATAACCTTGTTATCATTTAACCAATTCTTAAAGATTTTATTGATGCCTTGTAGATATTTCTGGTGGGTAATTCCTGATACAGACAGAGATACCGAAATTTCTGTTGAATTATTTGAAGCCATAGCCTCTTTGATTGCTAATAGTTCAACTTTGCTCAGTGCCAGCCTAATATTCTCTTCATTTTCTGATTCCGCAACTGGCTGTCTTTGTAGTTCCGTAATCAATAATTCCCGCAAAGCATAGCCAATCTTCTCCTGACTGAATAATGCAGTTTGTTCCACAGTTGACGAAATGGTATTTACCGGTATCACCTTATCCTGCTCATCGGTGAGGCTAATCGGTATGGTCACTGAATAATTCAGCGAGAGTCGTGGGCGATTTCCCAGTGATTGCCAGAAACTCCCTAAACTATTTAAACTTTCTTTCGGTGGTACAACCTGAGTATAAGCGCCGGGAATACCTGCCAATTGGCGGTTATTAATCAATGCATTCAAGACTTGTGACATCACTCGTATAGCCTGATTATCCGGTTGGCTATCAGGGCTGTTGGGATCAGTTGCGGGTTTGGCCGATTCCCAATAGGTAATCAGATAATTACATTTAATATTGACCCAACCCGGTAATAACCTCCCGGAGGTGGCATTAAACACTCTGGATTCTGTTGAGCGAAGCTGTAGATCTTCATGGATATCGTAAAGAAAGACACTCACCATCGCATCAGATTGTACGGTATCTAATTCAGGTAAATCGAAACGGATTGCCACTCTTTTGTCCAGATATTTTTCCAGAATTCCCTTCATTGCTTTATTAACATCAATAACAGTTTGCATTTTTAGCATAAAAAACCTCTTAATTTATTATTGTGAACACTATCAGATTATTAATACATTTAATTTTTATCTGTGTTTATTTCTATGAATTTTTAAACGTTAATCTACCTACTTTATCTAACTCTCGTGATAATGCGGTTTCAATATGCTTATTATTAACTTCGTTATGTTTGTTCTCTGTAGCAAACAAGGATGACAATAAAGCAATATTGCGAATATTCGCTCCTGTTACGCTTGTTTGTTGAGCTAACTTATCGAAATCCACATCCTGAGCGACTTTTATATTTTCAGGCCAGATTGCCTGCCACATTTTCTTGCGGATAGCTTCATCCGGATAAGTAAAGCGAGTAATAAAAGTAAAACGGCGATTAAAGGCATTGTCCAAATGGCTACGATTATTGGTGGATAAAATAACCAAGCCCGGATAATTCTCCAGCCGTTGCAACAGATAAGAGACTTCGATATTGGCATGTCTGTCTTGCGCATCTTTAGTTTCACTGCGTTTACCAAATAGGGCATCGGCTTCATCAAAGAATAAAACACCGGCATCCTGTTCTGCCAAATCGAAAATACGGGATAAGTTTTTCTCGGTTTCACCAATGTATTTATTTACCACAGTGGATAAATCCACTTTTATTAAGTCAACGCCAAGACAGTTGGCAATCACTTCTGCTGCCATCGTTTTCCCTGTCCCAGAATCACCATAAAACAACGCACTAATACCAGTGCCATAACCAACTTTATCTTTAAAACCTCCCGCCAAAACTTGTTCCCGATACTTAATGGCCGTGAGTATTTCCTGTATTTGTTGAGCAATCTCATCAGAGACCAATAAATCTTTTAATGAACGTTTAGGCGTCACCCGCTGGGCCAATTGACCAAAATTTTGCTGGGCGCGTAAATTGAGCGCCTTATGGATATCGCATTGCTGCAATATATCCAAAGGATCCCGTTGTTGTTGATAAAGCTGAGCTTCTTCCAGAATCAATGGCAAAGTTTCAGAATTAAACGTGTAACGCTGGCTTAAGGCTATTGCGTCAATATTATTGGCACAGTGATTGGGCAATTGGGCCGTCAATAAATTATTTTTTTCCTTTGAGGTCAAAACAGGCATCTCAACCAATAATGCTGATAACTTTCTCAGCCAGATCAGTGGAGAAGAAGGCTCAATTAAACAAATCACCCTTAATTCAGGTTGCTGTAATAAAGCGGAAAGAGGTTCCAGTAGCTGTTTATTCTGTTCGGCGAATAAGCAAAAATTTCGCAGTAATAAACAAGCGCCGCGCATACGGATTTCCCGCAAGATAAGCTTTATTCGCGAAAGCAAAGCCTTATCATCATTGTCAGCCAATTTAGCGATATCCACCATCAACGTTTGTCGTTCTTCTGACGCCATGATATTGGTAACCGCATAAGCTCTAGCACTGCCGGTAATACCTTTTAATAAGATTATCGGACGAATATCATCGTGGTCAGATAACAATACGTTATTAAGCAATTGCTTTAATTTGGCTGGGTAATAGCCATTCTCTGCGGGCATTAGCCACTCACAATAATATTCTAAATCAGGCGGGATATAGTGATGCCCGAGTAAAAAATGATACACACTGTTATCTGTGATAAAAGGTGTCTGAATCCAGGATGACATTTTTTTGCGACTATCAATGGATAATAGCCGGCAGCCAATCAGGGGGGAATTATGCAAAAAACTGGCCTGCTGTGCCTGTTTCTCCGTCATTGAGTGACAAAATAGTTCCAGCGCCAGCGTAAAAGTGGGAAATCGAGATTGTTGTTCTCCTTGAATGAATGCAAACAGTTGATAGTAGCGGCTATCAAAATGAGGAAGTAAACCTAACAGCAAAACATCTCTTTCAAAATCAGTCAGCTCAAAACGATCGACCAGATCAGTGAGTCGGGATGCCACTGGCATGACGGTTTGCGGTATTACCAGACAATCCTCATTGAACCAATGAGGTTTACCCATCGGGTTCTCCAGTCTGGCGATAATATCCTCTTCGCTTAACAGAAACTCATCAAGGGGATCATCTTGCTGACCGGATATACAATGGCAATGGTATTGAAGAACAAGATCAATACGTTCCAGTTGGCTAAATAAAAACGCTAAATTAGCATCATTCTTTTGCTGAAATAAATTAGGGAAGACAGACGCTGTATTCATAAATTCTTACTCAAACTATGTATTGTATTTGATGGTTATAACCATGTTATGGTGATGGGATATTTCAACCAGCTAAAATGTGCGATATTTATTGGCCACGACCATTCGCTTATCAGCACATCATAAACTTCGGGTTTAATATGAATATTTATTAAACCGTTTAATTCATTTAATTCCCCAGAACGCTGCAAAAATAAATGCCGCACATCATTTACACCCATTTTTTTCCAGGCCGGAAGTTGTACAACAGTTTTTTCCAGCCATTGGTTGATGGCGATTTGCTGTTCTGGCTCTGGCGTACGCCAAAGTGCGTTATCATTCATGGGTAATCCACAAAGTATTTTATTGAGGGTCAACCGCCATATGGGTATTTCTTCTTCGGCCCAAATCAGCCAATCAAGTAAACAGACAGCTTTCCTTTGCGCTTCAGGACTGACAAATTGATTTTTCTCCAATAAATCAAAAGTGCGGAAAAATGTTGGCAATAACGGCCATAAAATTATGCAACCGGCATTGCTGATGGATAAAACAGATTGTGCTGATGAAGTTTGAATCCCATTAATAGGTTGTATGGGTGAAATTTGCGCTAAAGAAACTGGTTTTAATAATTCGCTGTGTTGTTCTCTGCTTTTTAAAATTGAAGCATTTTGTTTTAGCGTCTCTTTTATCAAACCATCATACTGCTGCGTGGCTGCTGGTTGATAGTGTGTTTGTGTAAGCTGAGATATTGATGGCACTGCATCTATTTGTATTTCGGTTTCATTGTGTCTCGGCTTTAATTGATTACACGCATCCTGAATAATATTTACTACGGGTGTTTTCTTAATTTTAGTTTGTGATGCTCTTTCGGTTAGTATATGGGTTTTATTATTATTTGGCTTTAATGAATTAAAAGTATTTCTAGCCTGTTCTCTCTCAGATGTCACATTGTTTTTAGCGTTTATAATCGTTTCTGCGGGTATATAAATTTCTTTATTATCTGGCTCTAACGAATTAGCACCATTTTCAAAAAAATCTTTTTCTGATATCAATTTATTTTTAACATTTAGTACCGTTTCTGCTCGCGTATAAATTCCTTTATTATCTGGATTTAACGAATGAGCACTATTTTCAACAAGTTTTTTCTCCGATTTCAGATTATTTTTAACGTTTAGTATCGTTTCTGCTGGAATATGGCATTTATCATTATTCGGTTTTAATGACTTGAAACTATTTTCAGCAAGTTCCCTCTCCGATTTCAGATTATTTTTAACGTTTAGTATCGTTCCTGATGGAATATGGCATTTATCATTATTCGGTTTTAATGACTTGAAACTATTTTCAGCAAGTTCTCTCTCCGATGTCAGCTTATTTTTAACGTTTAGTATCGTTTCTGCTGGTATATGGAGTTTATTATTATTCCGCTTTAATAAATCAACACTACTTTCAATAAATCCCCTCTCCGATTCCAGCTTATCTTTAACGTTTAGTTCCATTTCTGCTGGCATATGGAATTTATCATTATTCAGCTTTAATGAATCAACACTATTTTCAATAATTTCTCTCTTCGATGTCAGCTTATTTTTAACGTTTAGTATCGTTTCTGCTCGCTTATGAACTCCCTTATTATCTGGCTTTAACGAATTAAAGCGATTTTCAATAAACTCTCTCTCCGATGTCAGTTTATTTTCGGTTTGTAAAATAAACTCTTTTTTTACGGCATGTTTAACCTGATGTTTCAGATAATACTCCGCAGATAAACTCAATTTTGCAGATAAACTCAATTTTTCTGGCGTCACCTTTTTATCTATGGTTATCTGTGTTTGTGAGTTAATAAGTTTGGATACTATTTCTTCAGAAAATAATTTTATTAGTAAACTAAGAACATCTGGTTGGCAAATTTGAATTAATCGGTTTAATTCCGCAGGTTGTAAGCAGTGTTTAGCTAACATAGGGAGCCATTGTTGTGGGTGCAGGCTAATATTTTCAATTAACCAATAACTGAACTCAGTATTTTTTACCTGTTGACATAAAATAGATGATTCCCAGTAACCATGATTTAAATAGTTATCAATGTTATTTAGTGTGAATTCTTCTGAACATAATGTATTGGATTGACTAAACTTAGGTTTAGATTTTGATAAATCCTTACTTGCAGAGTTAATTTTTCCTGAAATAAATAAATCACAATCTATATTGTGCTTTACATTTATTTTTAACTCTTTGGTTTTGTTTTTTAATTCTCTTTCCAGTCGCCAGATAAATTGTTGTTCAAAATCTTCGAAAGCAATTTCTCCAAGATTTAAAACTATTTTTTCCAATGAATTATCATTGTCCTGTGATGACCATTGTCCCACTTCCTCATCAATTAAGTAACGAAGTTTTAACTTAAATAGATCAGAACACTTTTTAAGTATTTTATTACTATGGTGTTTTTCTATTTCAAGTGAAATTGATAATTTATCAATCACATTGTTGAATTTTATTTTGTGATTCTTTTCCACAATAGTCGCCACTTTACATTTCGTGAATATTTTTAATGGGCGAAAAACATTAACGCCCATCGTTAAATATTTATAGCTTCATAATAAATGCTAAAATATAGTAAGGTGATACTGTATTAACTTGATGTGTATGGCTAGGAAGAGTCGTCGATGCAGTATGGTCATGGCCTTCTGAGCTGCCTGCTGAACTGGTGTAAGGCCACCAATGATCATAATTAACCGTTCTTATCCACGGTTCTTCTGTAGAGTTATATATTATTCGATAGCCGCTAAGATCCTTGTTATTAATTTCATCATTCAGATCATTATTTAATACTGCACTATATCTTAAACCTGTATTTTGTGTGAACCCTCCACCTTGTATGTGTTTATGCTTTGGTATTTGTTTTATATTTAATTTAGTTTCATTTACCCTGACATCCATTATTTCCGTTGCATTTTCTTTGCTATTGACGATAAAAAATTTAGAATTTTTTTGCCCTGCTGCACTCTTTGAACTTTTTCCACCGATATCTTCAACGGTTCCACCGAGTATAAATCGATCAATTAGATCCGGAGTTCCCTTAGTTCCATCACATAATGCCCAGCCTTGTGGTATGGCTGAACCTGAAAACATGGTAATCATACCTTTTGGCAATACAGTATTAGGATCAATGGTAATATGATCATCATCTATCTTAATACCATTACCCGTTTTAACGCGGATACCTGACGAACTATTACCGATACCACCATCTGTATGAAGATGGACTTCCAGGCCATCACCAACCTTAATTCCCCTCCCGGCCTTAACTTTTATGCCAGAACTATCAACTATGATGCTGGAATCTGCCGATGCCGCTTCTAATTCACCATCTGAGTTAAATTTTATTCCGCTGCCCGGTTTGATGGCGATGCCATTACCATCAACAACCAATCCTTTATTCCCAGCTACTTTTACTGCAATACTATTTGTATGAACTGTAATTCCATGTCCCTGACCAATAGATATTCCATCACTTCTATTATTAGTGAGACCACTACCCAGCCTGACAGATAAAATATCTTCTTCTAATGCTAATGGCGCTGAATTTCTGTGATCAAAAGTCCCCATTTTTAAATTCAGCGTACCGTCATCACTCAGCTTTAATCCTGCTCCCGGGCCATTTTGTTGTGGGGCCTGGCCACAGGCTTTACGCCCAATATCCGCAATATCAATTAATTGGCTGAAATCAATTTGTAAAGGAATGCTTCCTTCTTTAAATTTATATTTCAATTTATCAGTTTCAGGGCCAATACTTTTTTCATTAGATGATATTTGTTGATCTTGTATTTTTTCAGAATAAATAATCTCTTTCATGGCTAACTCCATAAAATATATTGAATATTAAATTTTAATTGGTAGGTATTTTTATTTGTTCTATTTTGGAACGTAAAATAATTCGTTCTGGATTATTTTATCGGTATTCCACTGATCATTATTTTTACCGACAACTTCCTCTCTCTGATACGGCGTGGCAATACGCATTGTTCCGATTCCTTTTAAAGAAGCCGGTAATTTACCTAAGGTTAATTTTTCAAGAATAGAATAAGCGGCATCGCCTAATGGGGCACCATTATTTTGCCAACGCTGATAAGTATTACCAAAATTTAAAAAGGCTTCCTGATCCATCCAGTGAATAATCATGGAGATATGGGCAGGAAATTCAGTAAGCATCGTTTCTTTAATCCACGCCTCCAATTTGTAGGGATCAACGCCGGAAATTTTAATTAATTCACTGTTTACCACGACACTAATCACAAATGAGAAGCGGTCTGTCGTTTCATATTTCTCGCCTGAAAAATGCCAATTATATTCCCATGCTTCTTCCGGAGCAGGAAATTTCAATGTCGAATTCTCCTGACGTTCAATAACTAAGGTACCTTTGATGCGGTCAAAACTGACAATTTTTGCATACAATTTTTCTGATATATCCGCATATCCCTGTGTGACACTGTCTGCCCCTAATTTTTTGGTCAGGATAATTTCATTATCTACCGTAATTAGAGATGGAAAAGGAGTCTGTGCTGTGCGGGACAAACGCCGCTGGTTTTCAGGTAACGGGTTTCCATTTTGGGACTGGTCGCTGGCGTAGGCCAGACGATAACTCATATCTTCCATCCAGACCCTGCTATTTTGCCAGAACAATTTTTTTGTTTTGGCAGCAGTCATTACCCGTTCCAAATTGTATTCCAATTGAGTGCTATTACCCACATCCAGCCAAAACTGATCTCCTCCGACTTTAGCTATCATTTGACTATATATTGTGAATTGGTTCTGATTCTGCTCGCCCTCATAGATGACTAAATTGATCACTTGCCCTTGAGTCAGTTTGCCCTTAATACCGGCTTGCTGAATGATTAAATAATGCTGGTTAGCTTGATTCTCTTCTGTCACTGAATCTGGTTTCTGTTCTTTATCAAACTGATTGTTGGGTTTGATGGGCAGCAATGCCCGATGCTCCACCAGATAAAAAGGCAGTTTGCTCAGGTCAGGTTCCGGTTTAAACAGTTCACTACCTAACCCCATGCGGGCTGCAATACGCTTTTGTAGCGATGAAACCTGATCAATCCGAATATTGGCACGGTGATAAGTTAATATCGGTTGTTGAGCCAGATAACCTTGTTGCATGGTGCGAAACTCATTGATATCGGTAATAAAGGTACGCGGTGCCCGCTGGGTGCCAAAGTATCCGAGCAGATAATTAACAATATCCAATTCATGATCGCTATCATGAGCAATCTTTTTTAGTAGTTCCTTTAATGCCTGAGCATAATTTTGATGAGCATCATTACTGACAGAATCCGGCTTAAATGGCCATTGATCGCCCCAAACTTCATATCCTTCACGCTTAAAGGCCAATAATTTTGGCAGCATGGCAATTTGCTGACAGCCACACGCCAGAAGCTGTTCAAATGGCAGCATAAATTGATGGAGTGGTATCAGGCGCTGACGTTGAATATTCTCACATTCAGATAAGGGCTCACTTTTAGGTAAAGGCTGCTGTAATTCATAGCAAGCGGGCAACGTATCACTGACGGGATAATAGCTACCTACATCGCGGTGTCGCCCATAAGGCAGGATCACCGGTTTATTTTGGATCAGCGGGGAATTGGGTAAATTGGCCCGAATTTGATTTTCATCGGCCGTAACGCGGATCCCCCCTCTGGTGATCACCCGCAACGGGCCATCATGTTGTGCCAATTGATGGAGCGGATTTTGCCCCCAAAGACGAGGGTAATAACCTTTTTTGATTGACCATGACCAGCTATCTTTGTTAATCGGCTCAATCAAAGTTTTGTCAAAGCTGTCATCCAGACGAAGACGATTCACATTCTGAACGCCCTTAATCTCAAGCAGCTTATTAACCAGTCGGCTGAGATTGAGGTTGAGCTTTTTAGTATAATCACGGGCTGTCGGTAATTCAGGACTCCAACCATGTTTTAATTGCGGCCCTTCAAATATTTCATCATTGCGCATTCCCGCATCTTGCAGTGCTGCCGTACTGAAACGCTGCACTTCAGGCATCAGGTACTGTTCTGCTATGCTATAGACCGCAGCAAAAATACCCGCGACATTTTGCACCTCGTCATCCAGTTCAATCTCCAGTACTAGCGGAAAATCAGCTGGTTTTGTCCAGATAATCTGACTGACCGATTCACCAATATTGCGATTCTTGGTCAAAAAATCCGTTAATTGCTGGATGGCACTATCCAAATTTTCCTGAGTACGGCGTGTCGGTTCCAGATAAAGCCAGTAATTTCCCCGCAACGTAAACTTTTTCGCATCCTGACTACTAACAAAGCTATATTCCCTCTTAGTGGCATCATACCAATAGGCATAACGTTGCGCTTCCGGCTCACGGACTAACTGCACGTTACGGAACAGAAAATCCCCTTTATCCTGCTCTGATGCCGACTTTTCTTTTGCCCAGTCACTGCTATGTAAATCCAGCAATGCTTTTCGATAATCATCGGTGGTGATTGGTCCACAAGTCAGTGTATTGTGGGGACCAAATTCAGCGGGGAAAATGCCGTCTTGCTGTTTTTGCTTATTGGGGGCAGGTGTCAGTAAGTCTGTTAAGGGAAGAGTATGGCGGTAAGACAAATCTGACACACAGTAGCTGAACCCTTCCAGAAAAGTGATTCCGGGATCGTGTTCCGCCGTGTCGCTCCACAGTTTTCCTGCCTGTTGCTCAACGACCTGATGAGCCTGTTCCAGCAAGGTATCAAAGTGAATATTGTCTTTCACTTTGTGAAACAGTACATCTTGATTACTCATAGTTATTTCCTCAGTATTAGAGCTTGTCACCTGCTTCCCAGACTAAAATCAGTACTTCATTATCTTTGGCTTCTACTGATGTGGTGCTATCACTGTCTTTAGTCACATCCGCCCGATTCAGCGTCAGACTAGTGACTCGCTCAACCAGCGGTTGCTGTTGAATGGTTGCCAGCAACTGGTAATAATTGATGCTGTTATGCAACATAACGGGACGTTGCTCATCGACGCTCCAAGGCATATATGTCTCACTGAGTTGCTGTCGTAGCTGGCGATAACCAAAATCTTCGTTAACGTCTGGTTTAAAAATCACGTCGTAATTGATTTTCACATCAACGTATTTAGGGTTGCTGATCTCAATCTCAGCCCAGAGAGAACCTTTTTGCTGTAACCACTGTGCCATTCCTTGCAGGCGTGTCAGATTTAACACCGGCCGCAGAGGGTCATCACTGTCGTTGTATCGATTAGCCGGAATGATCGTCAGTTGTTGCTTCTCTAACGCGGGTACTCGGGTGAGTTCATCATTGCCGGGGTATTTAACATCAAAAATGCTGACATAACGCTCTTTTAACAGTGTTGCCATATTGCCCCAGGTTAAGGCTCGGTTACGGTGGGACAGGTGTTGTGCTCCCCGTTCAAAAAAAGCGTGATAGGATTCCGGTACACGTCCATTCCATGATGCCCAAGGCTGGTTAACTGAAGCGACTGTAATGATGGGGGCAACCGGGCGTTGGATCGTGCCTGCCGGTAATGGTGCTGAGAAATGGTTACTACTGATGCTATCGGTGTTCACTAATGTTGCGGTCATCGCGTTATAGATCAGGCCGTATAACCACGGGTTTTTCCCCCATGAGCCTTTAGGAGTGGGTATTGCCACAACGGCTTTTAACCAATAGCGCTTCTCTGGCATTTGGGTGGCCTGTTTGGAAGCATCTGCGGGCAGGGCAACTTGCCAGATACCATCTTGATACAGATGTTGGGTTTCATCATTAACCCAAGCATCCAATGCAATCCATTGATTCTTTTGATTCAGGTAATACCAAGAAACTTTTTCGGGTTGCTGTGGTGCTTTTAATTTCCAATATAACGATACGTTTTGTCCCGGCTCGATATCAGTGATACCAAGGTATAATGTGGGATGTTCTTCCAGCGGTTCAATATCAAGGCCATAGCCAAACGGGGTGAGGTAATATGTCTGGAATGGTACTTCAGCTATACCTTGTATCTTGAGGGTTGTTATCGTTGGCAATGGTGGGCTGTTTTTTCCCTGTATCCTGAGCACCGGTTCCTTGAAAACAAGCTTATCCAAATCTTCTGGCGCACTGGTTGCTGGCTCTTGATCGGAAAGTGTGAATATGATTTCTGTTCCTTTTCCCCTAGCCGTCAAAGTTAACCATTGGTTTCCACTGCTGATTTGTGCCACCAGATATTGACTACTAATACTTTTTTCAAAGGTAACCGTTATCTCTCTTGTTCCTTCTTCCATCGCCAAAAGTTTCGACGTGATTAGTACACCACCCTGTACAGATTTATCCGAATTAGTTTCGCTGAATAACCGTATTCCGGCAGAGGGTAATGATGATTGTGTCTGTGAATCCCATGGTGCAGAGGTTACCCATCGATTTTTTTCTTTTTTACGTAACCAGTATAATTCACTGATATAGCCACGATTCGCCAGCAAACTGGCGTCCAGCGCATATTTCAGGTGATTGCCTTGTTCATCTTGTCCCGCTTCAAATAAGGTGCCTTTAGTGAGCAGCTGTTCTGCGACAGTACCATTCAGTTCCACAGATAAGGCGACTTGATCAGGTTGTGCCAGACGGGGAGATAATCCTAACAGTGCCCGATAATAAAGATTGCGATGAGTTGCAGGTAAGGCATTAAATAAAGATATGGGTGTTTCTAATAATCGTAATATTGCCAATAGAAAAGCCTGATGAGGTAATAACTCTTTATTGGTTGTAACTTTTCCTTGATATAATTCGGTAAGTTTTTCTGGCGTATTCTCTGCCATAAAGAAAAAATCATTCCAATGTTTATGTTCTTCATTAGCCGAGATTTCATTAAAAGGAATTATTTTGGTGTATTCTTCAATATATTGGAGCAATTGCAAACTGGTTCGATTATCTAATTTAAAATCGCTCATCGGCACCAAGTCTGACAATTTTTTATTTAACTCAGTTAATTCCATAATATCACCTGTATGGCACAGCGATTCTTTTGTGAATAGATTCTTTTGTGAATATATAGTTATTCACACCATTTAATTTCTATATCCTTCGTCTTTCAAGCGGCCTCTTTGTTGGCTGCGACGCATCTTGAAATCCATTGTGTATATACCATTTGTATTTTAGATATATAAAATTCAGCCAATACCTTAATTTACGGTGGCAAAATTTTGTTGAGTGATAAAACTTCCTGTACCTAATGTAGGTACCATAATATCCGGTTGTGGCGGAATCACTGTATTATTCATGGCCGGAACTTTAGGCGTAAACATAGCCATAAATTTTTTTCCTTTAATCATTAAGATGGCACCACTGGTACATTGAAGAGCCAGCTGGCTGGCATCTAACATACTGATAGTCAGGGTGCCCATTCCCGGTGTCATGTGGGTTATTGTGGTATAAGTCGCAGAAACAGTAACCCGTTTCTCATCCCCCAAAATGCAAACTTTTTTACCGTTGACCTGTGCATGACCTGTACCACTAATCTTGCCGGGGATGGTAACTTTCACCTGTCGATACCCAAATTGAGGCTCAAACTGTAGTGTGTCACCATCTGTTACAATGGCTCCACTCATGATGCCTCCATCCCCCGGCCTTCGCTCAGCGCCACTGTTCCCTGAATCTGCTGATGGATATCACTTCCCCGCAGGCGATACATTACCTTTACTTGTAAGGTACTTTGATTATTTGGCGACTGACGAACCTGAATATCGGTAATATCCGCCCGTGATTCATAACGCAATACGCTGTCATGAATATGAGACTCAATTTCAGCAAATAATTCGTTGCGGATATTTTCAAACATAAAGTCATTTAATCCGCAGCCATAATTTTCGCGCATCAGGCGTTCTCCCGGTTCAGTTTTGAATAGAATGTGCAAACTTTGTCGCACATCTTCTGCCCCTTCTACCATTTTCACCCCTTTTTCAAGGGAAAATGCGGGAGGAAAAGCCCAGCCACGACCGTAGAGTTGTGTCAGTATTTGGTTTTCCATTATTCACCTTTCACTGGGTAAGATTAATTTTACGGCCTTTGATCTCAACACTGTCCTTGCCAGACAGATTAAGTGATTTGACCATTTCGGCATTCATGGTCTGCCCTTTCAGCGTCAGTTCTTTTTTCACCACCAGCGCTTTTTCCTGATTATCTTGTGTGGGTTCTAGAGGTGCTTTATTTTTCGGATTGTGCATTGCCCCCAGAATGACCGGATAACGTGGATCATGTTCAAAAAAACCGACAATGACTTCGTCACCGGGTTCTGGATAAAAACAGAAACCACTTTCGTGACTGGCGTAAGGTTTCCCCAATCTGGCCCACAAGAATTCATTCGGACGATTCAGTACCGGCAGAATAATCGGAATGCGGTTCAGGGCAGCTTTGTCCTGCTGATACTTGGCGACAGTCGCAATATGGAGTTCGGTGGCATCGGGTAGCATCGGCAGATATTCCTGTTGCAAGCCAATACTCACCGTGGTTTCCCAATCAATTTGTCGGTTAAAATGGTGGCGAACCGCAGTAATGCTTGCAGTACCATCCAATTGTGAACCGAATCCCGTTAATTGAATATTGTCTCCTAACTGATAACGCCCATTACCTTTAAGCAGAAACTCTCCTGTAACAGCGGAAATGCGCTGATTCAGTAAGAGTCCCTGTGCGAGATAGCCACTTTCTTGAGTGGTTAACGGGCTGCTGTAGCGAATATCCCAGTTTGTTTTATTTAAAGATCCTAGCCTGTCAGGGGAGAGAGCTGCTTTGCCCACAGCAATACTGCTGTGGCGACCCCCTGATAACTCTTGTTGCTTATTAATATCCCAACCACTGACTTCCAACGAAGCTGGATTAAGGTAGTTATCAAATTGCCAGCTGGCATCCCTGACGAGGATATCTTTTTCCTCATCTCCACGACTTTTCAGGATATGGGTTGGATTGGATTGCAGAGTATTAGGTTGGGCAAGCTGAGCGCCTTCTATCGTGGGTAACAGCCATACACCCGTTGCCGATAACCGACACAACAGAAAATACCAGTCTGAACAACGAAACTGCACCATCTGTTCATGCTTTTGATCCAATGCCGCTATCTGCTCAAAACGTGCCTTGATACCCGCCTGATTCAACAAGGTATTCAGAATGGTTTTTTCGCTACTGGCTTTAAACAACTGCGAATGTTGAGTATCTGCCATCAGTTGCAATCGATGCCGGACAACCAGAGTCAGCAATAATTGCTTATTTTTAACCTTCAGGGAGTTACGGCTAATCTGGCCGCTAAACAGCACTGATTTTTGTCCACCGTCAATCAATTCCAGAAACAGGGTTTTCCCTGTCTGACAATGAGCCAGTTCAGCCTGTACATCCGCCTGACTAAAAGAGGAAAGTGGCCTGTCCGGTAAGCTGAGTTTCAATGTTGCGGAAGGAATGTTGTTAACACGGAAGTTGGTATCGGCATCAACGACAGCCAGCAAGAACAACTCTTTACCATCGGCAATGATTTTCAGTTGATGGTTCATCAGGAATTTCCTCTGGAGGCCTGCAATATCTCACCCGGTTGAAATCCGTTAAGATTATCTAGACCGTTCTGTGAGGCCAGTGTCAGGTAATCAACACCGCCAGACAGCGTTGATGCCGTACTGGCCGCCATCATAGCCAGTGAAACGCCATCCTGTACCCGTAGAGCAATTTGCGACGGTGATTTCAGGTTTTGTTCTGTCTCCTGTAAAACCAGACTTTCATCCGCCACCAGTGTCAGGATGACCCGTGCCCGCAAAGGTGTGGCATCACGATCAAACAAGGTATAATTCACCGACAATCCTTTCGCCCTGCCGGCAAAATAGCCGCGATTTTCCCAACGCATTTTTCCCCACTTGATTTGCAGGAATTGCGTCTCATAACTGGTGGCATCCACGCTGCACAATTGCTTGAGTTGCATTAACTGAGTTTCAATCGGAGTTTTATTGTCCGGCATTGTGGCGTCAAAAATCAGCTCAAGGGATAACCCGGCGGGCTTGGCCT
The DNA here is from genome assembly GCF_037996705.1 of Xenorhabdus bharatensis. Lineage (NCBI taxonomy): Bacteria > Pseudomonadati > Pseudomonadota > Gammaproteobacteria > Enterobacterales > Morganellaceae > Xenorhabdus > Xenorhabdus bharatensis. Next base: position 113,897 of record NZ_JBBMXG010000004.1, read on the forward strand.
GTACATAAATGTTACTCTGTTTTTCACTATTAATTGCCAGAGATTGTTGGTAATCCGTTTGGTAATCCAATTGCAGAGAATCAGGGTTATACATGGCCTGAATGGTGCCTGCCTGTATTTTTCCTTCTCTGTCTTTATAAGCGTTAATAGTCAGCTTTGCTAAACCGCGTTCAATTAAACTCATGAGCGCCACCTTTCCTCATCGCGTAATGCAGCCAGCACTTCGCGTTTAATTTTTTCAACTAAGGCTGCCTCATCCAGACTTTCCTGAATCAAAGAATAACTTTGTTGATCTGAGCCAGCTGACGGCATTGATGAAACCACTTTTGCCTGAATAATTAATTCTCTGATTTCGATTGTCATACTTTGACTCCCAGCCAGCACATATCCTGATAACGCAGTTCAAGGGTATTCACCAGAATGGCATTACTGTTCGCATCAAAATCGCTGGTCTGCCAGCGTACCGGTAAGGCATTGCTTAATATCCAACTGGATAAGGGCAATGAATTTTCGTTTAACAGCATAATCACCACATCCGCATAGGCGATATTTTCCCCACGCAATACACGGTCAAACATCAGAGTCAAAGGAGAAACTGTCATCACACCACGCTCCAGCGTTAATGTGCCGTGCTGGATCTTTTCAGCCAGATAGTTATTACGGGCGTTTTCACCGCCTTGACTGTGCTGGGTGACCTGAAGTTCCCGGTTCAGGCCAGCAATACGCTGAAAGCGGATATCCAGTGGATTAGGAATGCCATTAAAAATAAAACTTGCCATAAAACGGTGGGATACCACGGGAGTGTAAAAATCGGTCATGGTGCTCTTTCCTTTTTAAGATAAAAGCGCGCCCGTTTGGGTATCAAATACCAAACTGATCTCGATAAATTCAGCGGGAGATAATACGGCTAAGGCGACTTTCATGATCATTTTTCCTGTTCGGATATCCTCTTCGGTCATCGTTTCATTGACGCCTAACAACACAGTAAATGCCTCATCTTCCCGTGAACCGTATAACCCCCCCTGTAACCACAGTTGCCGCAACCAGTTATAACTTTGCCCCTTGCATTTCATCCATGTCAGTTCGTTATTAGGCTCAAAGATATACATGCGGGCCAATTGCGCCAGATGCACGGTGACATAAGAAACCAGACGTCGTGTTTGCAGGTAACGCCACGGCGTGTTATCTGTGTTTTCCAGTGTGCGACATCCCCATACGCGTATACCTTTGCCGGGGAAAGTACGGATCACATTGAGAGAAGTCCCATTGCTGTTAAACAATGCACTCCCCTGAAGATACGACTTAACCGGTCGGATAACCTGAGACAGGGCAATATTGGCGGGCGCTTTCCATACACCAACTTCTCTATCCGTATATTGGATAAGTGCTGCGATAGCCGCAGTAGGCGAGAGCACGATATTTTGGGAGCCGGATATATCCCGATACGCCGTTTCCAGACGAGGCCAATAGGCAGCACCCCATTGGCGATAAGCTGACGAGAGATCTTTCAAACATTCCTCTGCCTGCTTAATCCCATCCGGCGCATCCAGCAGCACAAAGAGATTAGAACGAACCTGACTCAATTGCAGCAATACCATCCAGCCTTCAGACCATAAATTGGATAAAATTTGTTGGTCATCAATTATGCTGTCATTCAGTCGAGCAATATCCGGTGCCAAAATCAGGGTAATCGGTGTTTCTGCGCCAATAGCTTCTTGCACCACGACGGAGCTTAATGCTGCCATCAGGGCTTCCGCTTCCGTTTGGGTGAAGTTTGCCGAAGGTATATTTCCTTGCAGTGGTAAAACAAAAGCCTGTTGCCCGCCATTATCAAAATAGTGCCTGACGGCCCATGCCATTAAATGATGCTCGCCAAATAGCCGGATATATTCCGCCAGATTGTCGATACGAACTGCGGTTTTTGCTTGTTGTTGATTACGGCCGCTATAACCAATAAATACAGGTACTGCGCTGGGTATTTCCTGTTGCCCTGTGGTGATGATACTTTCTGTTAAGGTAACACCCGGTTGAATTCTTTCCATCATCATCTCCTTTAATCAGGTGAGATAGGCACTGTTACGACAGTGCCTTGGGTTTAATCATGGAGATTACTGAACGATATCCTGCGTAAATTGCAGAACGATAAATTCAGCCGGTCGCACTGCGGCCAGACCAACTTGCATGATCATTTTGCCTTGTTTGATATCCGCATCAGACATGGTGATATCCTGACCGATACGGACAAAATAGGCTTCTTCCGGGGTATTTCCCATCAGAGCATTTTTTTGCCAGAGAGCATAAAGGTAGTGGTCAACGGCAACCTTGGCACGCATCCAGGTCGGTTGATTATTGGTTTCAAATAACACAGCCCGCAGTGCCTGACGGATATCACGTTCAACGGAATTGAACAAACGACGGGTAGGAATGTAACGCCAGTTGGTGTCGTTAATCTCCGTACAAGTACGGGCCCCCCAAACTATAAAACCACGGTTTGTAAATGATCGAATAACATTGATGCCCTTATCATTCATAGCACCTTGCCGATCATCATCGACTTTATCAGTCAGTCCTTTAATACCGGTAAGTGCAGTGTTGGCAGGGGCTTTCCAGACACCACGCTGGTTATCCGTTTGACAATAAATTCCGGCAATGGCGGGACTGGGAGGAAGAATAAGCTGGCGTTGTTGTTCCTGCTGTAATCTGGCATCAATATTCTGCGCCAGCGCCTCATTTTTTTTCCTGAGTTGCTCCAGATTTTTCAGCTTATCCTTACCTGATTCATCTTCGTATCCACTGATAATCACGTTCTTATCGTCAGGTAAGGCAGAGAATGTCAGGCTGGTTTCCAACTGGGGATAATAAGCGGCAATTCTGGTGCGGGTTCCCGAACTCGGTACCGATTCACCATCAGAGCTGTCTGCAATCAGAAAATAGCCCACTTTGTTATCATTGAGTAGTGAACTGGCTGCATCATAAATTTTGTTTTTGTAATCCCACTCAGCTTCCGGACAAACCAGTAGCGTTATATCCCCTTTTTGTTCAATTAATTCGGCGATGGCTGCCAAGGCCAATTCGTTATTAATATTGTTTAATGGGTAGATATAACAGGCTCCTCCCCCATTTTGAAAATAGAGCCTCAGGGCTTCTACGGCCAGAGATTGATTAATTCTCTCAATACTGTGAATCCATTTTTTGGTTTCTCCTTCAGCAACAGAAGCAGAAAGAGCCTGAACCTCAGGTGTTTCTTGCGCTTCTTTTTTTGTTCCACTATCAGAAGGGAGGCTTGATTTGATAACAATGTCTGTCACTGGCGCCAAAGAAAAAACGGAAGTAAATTCAAGCCAATTGCTGATACGGATACAGGCTTGGATTGGCTCTACCGTGTTTGGAGTAAACTTACCAATAAAAACAGGCACAGCGGTGGGACTGTTGCTGACCGACAATGCAAGGGAAGCCTCTTCTTCAATATAAACGCCGGGCGTTTTTAGATTAGCTGGCATGATAATTCCTCATCAATCAATGTGATTAACGCTGTTCTACATCTTGCGTAAATTGGAGGATGATAAATTCCGCCGGTCGAACCGCAGCCAGACCCACTTTGACTACCATTTTCCCCTGATTAATTTGGTCTGCTGTCATCGTAATTCCCTTACCAATCTGCACAAAATAAGCTTCTTCTTTGCTGCCCGCCAATCCGCCTTGTTGCCACAGGCTATGAAGATAATTGTTGATTGCTGCTCTGACACGTTCCCACGTTGGTTGGCTGTTAGGCTCAAACATGGCAAAACTCATAGCACGCTTAATATCTCGTTCAACAGTATTGAATAAACGACGCACAGGAACATAGCGCCAGTTGTCACTGTCCTCCAGCGTTCTTGCCCCCCAGACGGTGGTGCCGGTATTACTGAAAGTTCGAATCATATTGATGGCGCGCTTGGCGTTATATGCCCCCTGAACTTCATCCGTGACCAAAAATGCCGGTTCCAACCCGCCTTTCAATGCAATATTGGCAGGGGCTTTCCAGACACCACGGGAGAGATCGACAGAGGCATAAACGCCTGCCATAGCCGCACTCGGTGGAATGGTAATTTTTGCCCAATCCGCTTTCAGCCACGGGTAGTAAACAGCAGCGAATGCGGTAGCGTCATATTTACCCTTGATTGCTTCCGCATTCGTGGTAGTCAATGCTTCTTCAGGGCCATCAAAAATGGCAAATAATCCTTTTCCCGGCTGACATAAAGTTGCTGCGGCTGTTTTGATGTCTTCACCCGCAGCAACCAACAAAGTGACATCATCTAAGGTTGGAATCACTTTTTCTAAGTTACTGGTCTTGATGAGATAACAATAACCTCCGCCATTGGTAAAATAAGCCCGCAGAGAAACTGACAATTTATCTTCTGCATCAAAATTGTCTGATACTTTATTAAGATACTCCATCCAGGAATTAATTCGGAATGCAGTGTTTTCGGCAATAAAATTATTATCTTTATTCACTGCAAAAACAGGAACGGCTGTAGCACTATTGGATATAGATAGCGCCAGATTATTTAATTCTTCTATATAAACACCGGGGTAACTGGTAACTGTTATCATAAAAAATCCCTTATATGGAATGATTAACTATCAATGCCTCAATTAGCCTGCATAGTGACGCGATCGGCTGCCAGCGTAATTTCCTGAACGGCAATATCATTGCTGGTAGCATCAAAGGAAGGAGACGTTAATGAAGTAGGGAAAGCATTAGCGACATTCCAGGTCATTAATAATTCAGAACCTGCATCATTGGTTAAGCTAATGGTAATATCTTTTTTCTCAACTTGATTAAGTTGGATAGAATTAATCCAGTCAAATAACTCAGTTTTACCCGGAAAAACACCTTTACGCAGGGTAATATTAATAGGTTGATGTTGGCCTGGCATTTTGAACCAATTACCTACACCATCACGGTACTCTATGGTGTCATAAGTAATATCCAGACCTGAAACGCTATTGAATGGGATCTGTTCACCGCCAACAGAAACAACAAAACGATAAGAAGGAATAGGATATTCAACAGCAATTTGAGACGTACTTGTAGACATAATAGCCTCTCTTTAAATAAAAGTGGTTATGGTTGATTAAATTACATAGGATGTAGAAAAATATTTATTTAGATAAAGCTACCGCCACAAAATGAAAGTAAACTTTCTTCTGAAAAAATTTTTGTAGCGTTGTTAGTTTTATATCGGCATTGATCGTGCCGAAAATTTTATATTGAGTACATTGCCAATAATGCAAATTGCTTTTTATGCAAATTTACTTTTTCGAATTAATAAATTAATTTCCGTGTCGTTTAATAACATTTAATAACCATCAAAAATGATTTAATGAATAAATTGAAAACACCAATCAAAAATTAACCCGAAATAAAATTAATCATAAATGGAAACTAGAGTGTGATAATTTAGGTATGATGAAAATAAATGGAGGAATTAAACCGGGAAGAAATTTGAAGTATTAAATTATTAAATTGTTTTTCTTTTGTTAAAGAAAAATACCGACCTTAAAGATCGGCATGTTTATTTAAAAAAACCAATTACAATGGCATACGATATTCAATCATACCTGACTTTTCAGCCACCCAGTTATAAAGGCGTTGACCACGCAAATTCGTTTCATGAGTATGCCAGTATAACCGCCCACAATGTTGTTTTTGGGCTTCATATTGAACAAATTCAATCAGCTTTTTACCGATATGACGCCCTCTGAACTCCGGTGAAACAAAGAGATCTTCAAGATAACAAAAATCAGTTTCAGACCATGTAGCACGGTGATAAAGGTAATGAACAAAACCAAGTATTTGGTCGCCCTCTAACGCGACCGCACAGTGCATGGGTTCTTTTACATCAAAAAATCTGGCCCACGTCTTTTCAGTAATATTTTTCGCTAAATTAACTTTATAAAAATCCTGATATGCCTGCCAATAAACCAACCATTGTGAATAATGTTCAGGAGAAACAAATTCAACAGTAACCGGTAATAAGTTATTGCTCATGATAACGCCCCTTAAATAAAAGCTATACTATTTGATTTTTATCGTAAAAATCATAATGACTAAGTGATGAAGCAATATTACAATTCAATCTGGTACTTAACCCAAATTCTTGATAAGGAATTTGGGTTAAGTAATTCTCAGTTCTTTGCTTAATAATTCCAAGACAATATCTACTTTAGGTAATAATTGTCGCCCAACTGGCCATACTAAATGAAGTGGTAATCCATCAGTTGTTAATTCCGGCAATACTGTAATTAATTCACCGCGCTTTATATCATCACGCACTATCCATGTTGCTAACTGTGCAATACCATATCCTGCTTTAACCGCACTTACCTGAGCTTCACCATTACCAACAATGATCCGGCCTTCCATCGTTTTACGTTCAACTAATCCTGCATGATTAGTAATCAACCAAGGGCTGGTACTTCCATCGGCCTTACCATAAAGTACAGAATCATGACGAATCAACTCATTTACCGATGTTGGTGTACCATATTTAGCCAGATAAGCAGGGGAAGCGCAGAAAATCAGGCGCTCGCTACCAAGATACCGATGTCCCAGTGAAGAAGGCCAATGCTCCGGGCCGCCAATTCGCACCGCTATATCAATACCTTCGTCAATTAAATCAACAAACCGATCAGTGAGCGAAACATGTGGTTGTAAGTGAGGATACTGCTCTGTAAGACTTAATAATAGTGGCCAAACATTCAACCGGCCAAATGTCGCTGGCGCATCTAACCGCAGCCGACCCACGGGTTCTCGGAATCGGGTACTGAGAACAATCTCTGCTTCTTTCAAATCAGCAAGTACACGAACACAAGTACGGTAGAAAGCACTTCCTGCATCTGTCAGCGCCAATCTGCGAGTTGTACGTTCAAACAGACGTGTACCCAGTCGCTCTTCCAAACGAGCCACACTCTTGCTGATTGCAGAGTTAGTTAAGTTTAATCGCTGCCCTGCCGCAGTGAAACTTCCTGTATCTACCGTGACGACAAAAGCTTCTATACCTTTAAAACGTTCGAAAGGTGTCATATCAAAACTCTATTATGGATTTAAATTCCATAATAGTATGAAAATAAACCAAATATAAGATTTATTTTTTCCAATAAACTAGGTAGAACCTTTGAACTGTGTAGGAGCTTTTAATGTCTTCTTATTCAACAGCAATTACTACAAAATCGGCCAATCGGAGCCGTTTTTCTATTACTATTCTGGCTATCGCAGCTTTTGTTATAGTAACTACTGAATATTTAATCGTCGGGCTTTTACCGGCTTTAGCACGGGATCTGAATGTTTCAATTTCAGTTGCCGGACAACTTGTTACGCTGTTTGCATTTACGGTGATGTTGTGTGGGCCAGTGCTAACGGTCTTACTGTCTCATATAGAACGAAAGAGACTATTCGTTACCATTCTACTGATCTTTGCTGCTACAAATGCTCTGGCTGCTATTGCTCCTAATATCTGGGTGCTTGCTGTTGCCCGATTTATTCCGGCCCTAATGTTGCCTGTCTTCTGGGGAACAGCCAGTGAAACCGCCGGGCAAATAGTTGGCCCTAAACTTGCGGGCCGTGCCATATCACAAGTTTATCTGGGCATCTCTGCTGCATTATTATTAGGTATCCCATTAGGTACTCTTGCATCAGATTATATCGGATGGCGAGGTACATTCTGGGGATTAGCAGGCATGTCCTTTTTAATGGCAATCCTCATGTTAATCTTCATGCCGACCATTGCGCTGCCAGAAAAACTCAGGATTAAAGAACAAATAATTATTCTAAAAAATCCTCAATTTGTAGCCAATGTTATTCTATCTGTAGTTATCTTTACTGCCATGTTTACAGCTTATACGTATTTAGCCGATACATTAGAGCGTATAGCCGGAGTAAAACCAGCATATGTCGGGTGGTGGTTAATGGGGTTTGGGGCTATTGGATTAATCGGCAACTGGCTAGGTGGTCGTTTTGTAGATCGTAATCCGCTCGGTATTACGATGATATTCACATTACTGTTGAGTATAGGAATGGTTTGCAGCGTTCTTCTATCCGGCTCTTTATTTCAGCTAGGGTTATCTTTGTCACTATGGGGTATAGCTTACACAGCCTTGTTTCCCATCTGTCAGGTTCGGGTTATGAAATCTGCTTCACATGCACAGGCGCTAGCGGGTACTTTGAATGTTTCCGCCGCTAATGCCGGTACTGGTTTAGGAGCAATCATTGGTGGATTAGTGATTTCTGAGTGGGGATTAAGCAATATCGGCTATGTAGCAGCCGGTATTGCTGCAATAGCTATTTTCATGATGCCGTGGGTAGCCCGACAAAGACATTAGGTATTTATGTTCAAGGTCAATCAGACTTGATTGACCTTGTCACTCTAACGTTGCCTCTTTAATTTTTAAACCCTATTTCTTTTAATTTAAAAGACTGACATAAACTGGATTTAACTTTTCCATTTACTTATTGATAAAAAAATATAAAAATATAGCCGCTTAATCATGGAGAAGATTAATATGAAGCAATATCTATTAATAACTACAAGTCTATTATTATCCTTATTTTTAGTCTTTGGTGTCACTCCAACACTATTTTCAGCTAAAAGTGATTTATCTGTAGTTATAGCAATTATCATTATTTTATTTGTGGTGCCTGCAATCCTCTATTTCACCATCAAAAAACTAATAAAATGGAGTAAAAATAAATGAATATTAGAAAGGGAATTATTAAAACAATATTAGTTTCACTTATTGCAGTAGGATTAGCTGGCTGTGAGCGGGCGAAGGTACCCGCCGGAAATGTAGGGATCAAAGTCGATTTGTATGGTTCAGATAAGGGAGTACAAAACGAAAAATTAGGTACAGGGAAATATTGGCTAAGTTGGAACGAGGAAGTTTATTTGTTTCCTCTATTTAAGCAATTACACCAATATCAAGATCCGTTTTTGTTTCAAACATCCGATTCTATGTCAGTCAGCGCATCTGTTGGCATAGAATATCGCGTAATAGAAGACAAAGTCGTTGAAGTATTTAAGACTTATCGAGCCGGTGTTAAAGAAATTACCGATAGCAATATCCGCCAATTAATTGCTGACTCTTTAATCAATCATGGCTCAAAAATGGATATTGATAAATTATCTTCTGGTGGAAAAACGCAATTACTGGAGTCAGTAACAACTGACTTGCGTAAACAATTGGAGCCTGTAGGTATTGAGATCCAGAAAGTGAGCTGGCTTGGTAAAATGGATTATCCAAATGAAGTGATTGATGCAATCAATAAGAAAAACAGAGCCGTTCAAGAAGCGCAGATGCGTAAAAATGAGGTTGAGCGCTCTAAAGCGGAAGCCGATAAAATGATTGAAGAAGCTCGTGGACAAGCGGAATCCATCAGGTTAAAAGCGCTGGCTGAAGCGGATGCCATCGCATTACGCGGTGAAGCACTCCGTAAAAACCCAGAAGTTTTGCAACTGGAAGCCGTAAATAAATGGGATGGCGTAATGCCTCAATATTTAGGCAGCGGTGCTCCTATGCCATTCCTTCAGGTAGAGAAAAAGAAATAATCAATAAAAAAGGAAGGCGCTTTTCGCGCCTTTTGAATTTGATGCATTTCCTAATATTTTCATTACATTAAAATACGATCTCACTTCTTTTCGATAGTTTTACTGTTTTGCTTTTTCGTGCTCTAAACAGAGGGAAAAAGCCTATTAGAGAAAATAAAAACCCAAAGAGTGAAAAAACAAGAGTAATACCATAAAGACTAGAAAAATTATTTAATTGAGCATTGGCAGGATTATCTTTCAAATAGATAACCTCTAATTTTTCACCAATTTTATAGCTGGCTGGATTACTTCCGGAAGAAGAGGTAAATTGAACTTCCTTACCTTCTTTAGTTGTAAAATTAATAACCGGATGATAATATCTGCTCTCTTTTTTTCCTTTAGACTTATTTGAATTTGAGATATGTAACTTTAATTCAGTTACAACTCCCGTTGTTTTCACTCCGTCCAACATAAGCCCTACTGTTGATTTAGCAGAATGAAATGCACCAATAAGAAATAAAACTCCAACAAATGCCACTAATCCTAAAAGAATTTTATATTTAGTTTCCATAAATCTCTTTTATTCCTTATTATTCACTTTTGTGGAAAAATTTATCTTTATTATCCAATATAAATTCTTTCTTCCGGTAATAAACTTTGGGCTAAATCCAACTGATTATTTTTTACCAACTCATGGATGTGATGTACTGTGTCGGTGATATCAGTGATATTGCTAATCCAATGATTAACATAGTTTTCAACAGCCTGATTCCGTAACCCGATTTGGATTGTCCTCTGCTCTAATTTGTTCAATGAGATATCCCTTTCCGGATCCCACTGAATAACAACATCACTGTGTTGTACTTTCTTTTTCCAGACATCCCTTGAATCAGAGAATTCAGAATGATAGTGGCTAATAACGCCTTGCTGGATAATTTCCCGGAATCCTTCATGGGTAATATCAATTGCTAAAATGCGTTTTTGCCCCTCGTCTTTCATCCCCCAGCCGGATCGGTACATCATCCATAAAAATGAGGGTTTGATCCATGTCATGCGTGTCATACTAAAAGGAGGAGAAACGAAAGTGTTATTTTGTATAGCGCTATCAGCAATTGAATCTGAAAATGCCTGATATACCCGGATATATTGTTCGGTGTAAAATGCTCGAATCGGATTATCTTTATATGAAAACATATTATCCTTTATTACTATAACTTAATTTATTATTTAATTAAAAAAATCAATTCAGCCAACTCTAATAACCTATGGTATATCAGGTATATTATGAATAAAAGAATAAATAGAACAGTAGAAATAAAATAATGATAGGTAAACCCCATTTAAAATAATGAGGTTTACCGTAAATTAAGAAATGAGATTATCTAGCCCCACCAATTGTCGCCGTCATTCTTATCTGGCGATTATCGGTAATTTCAAGATTAGAAAGTACAACCAATCGAGGCAGTATGCGACGCAAGAAACGTGACAATAATGGGCGCAGCGCATGGTTGACCAACAGTACCGGTGGGGCTCCCAACATTTCCTGACGCTCCAGCGCTTCTGCCGCCTGACGCTCCAGACTTTCAGCCAGCCCCGGCTCCAGTCCGCCACCGCCCTGTAATGCCTGAAGCAAAATACGCTCAAGATTTGCATCCAGACCAATCACCTTGATTTCATCCACGCCTGGGAACCATTGCTGAGCGATGGCTCTGCCCAGTGCAATTCGGATGGCAGCGGTCAGTTCATAAGGGTCAGTCTGTACCGGTGCATGTTCCGCCAGCGTTTCAATAACCGTTCGCATATCACGAATTGGTACTTGTTCCGACAACAGATTTTGCAGAACCTTATGTAAGGTCGTCAGACTGACAACATCAGGAATAAAGTTTTCTGTCAGTTTCGGCATTTCCTGACTCACACGTTCAAACAGTTGCTGTGCTTCATGTCTGCCGAACAGTTCACTGGAGTGCTGAGACAATAAATGGTTAAGATGTGTAGCCACAACTGTACTTGCCGCCACCACGGTATAACCCTGTACCTGAGCCTGTTCCCTTAAACTGTCATCAATCCAGACAGCAGGCAGACCAAAGGCCGGATCTTTCGTCAGATCGCCCTGTAAATCACCGACTGCTCCGCCCGGATTAATGGCCAGCCAACGTCCCGGATGAGCTTCACCACGACCAATTTCTACCCCTTTCATCATGATGCGGTAGCTTGCTGGTGCAAGTTCAAGGTTGTCGCGAATATGGACGACAGGTGGTAAATAACCCACTTCCTGTGCGAATTTTTTTCGGATACCACTGATACGGCCAAGTAACTCGCCATTCTGACGAAAATCAACCATCGGGATCAAACGATAACCCACTTCCATTCCCAGTGGGTCTTCCAGTTGAACATCAGACCATGAAGCTTCAGCGGTTTGCTGTTGTTCTTCCACCGCTTTCATCTCTTCATGTTGTGCCGTAAGCGGATCTTTATCCTTACGCAGCAGGAAGTAACCGACTCCCGCTAATGCAGCCGTGAACAACAAGAAGACAAAGTTAGGCATTCCCGGAACTAAACCCAGTAAACCTAATACACCCGCACTCAACATTAAAACTTTAGGGTTGTTGAAAAGCTGAGTCACCATCTGCTGACCAACATCTTCGTCAGTCGCTACGCGGGTAACGATAACACCCGCAGCGGTAGAGATGATCAGCGCCGGTAACTGTGCAACCAAGCCGTCACCAATGGTCAGCAACGTATAGGCTTCCGCAGCATCACCCAAGCTCATATTGTGCTGGGCAACACCAACAATTAAACCACCGATGATATTGATCACCAGAATCATTAATCCGGCTATGGCATCTCCGCGCACGAATTTACTCGCACCATCCATTGAACCGTAGAAATCGGCTTCTTGTGTCACTTCTGCACGGCGTTTTTTCGCTTCATCTTCACCAATCAAGCCAGCATTCAAATCAGCATCAATCGCCATCTGTTTACCGGGCATTCCATCCAGTACAAAGCGTGCACCGACTTCGGCGATACGCCCTGCACCTTTGGTGATAACCATAAAGTTAATCAGGATCAGAATGACGAACACAACAATACCAATGGCAAAATTACCACCGACAAGGAAGTGCCCAAAGGCTTCTACCACCTGCCCTGCCGCCGCTGATCCCGTATGTCCTTCCATCAGAATGATACGCGTAGAAGCAACGTTCAGCGACAGACGCAATAACGTCGAAAACAGCAGGATCGTCGGAAAAGCCGCAAAATCCAGTGTCCGACGCGTAAACATCGCCACCAGCAAGACCATGATGGAAAGTGCAATGTTGAATGTGAACAGGAGATCGAGCAGAAATGGTGGTAACGGTAGTACCATCATCGACAGGATCATGAGGATCAGTACAGGCCCCGCAAGCATTTGCCACTCGGAGCCTTTCATATTCCCCGGTAAACGATTCCCTGATAAACGTAATAATGAGGCCAGATTAGCCATGACGATTATTTTCTCCAGCAAAATCCAGTGCTGGCGGCACTGGCAGATTTTCAGGTGTTTTTGGTTTCAGGCCACCTTCCCGTTTCCAACGTTTCAATTGGTAAACCCAGGCAAGCACTTCAGCAACGGCAGCATAAAGTGCTGCCGGAATAAAGCCCCCCACTTCAGCATGGCGGAATAACGCCCTTGCTAACGGAGGTGCTTCCAATAACGGAATTCGATTTTCCGCACCAATCTCTTTGATACGCAAAGCAATAAGCCCAGCCCCTTTCGCCAATACTTTAGGCGCGCCCATTTTGTTACTGTCATACTGTAAAGCTACTGCGTAGTGAGTCGGGTTCGTGACAATGACATCCGCTTTCGGCACATCCGCCATCATGCGCTTACGTGCAGCCGCACGCTGCTGTTGGCGAATCCGCGCTTTTACATGTGGATCCCCTTCCTGCTCCTTAAATTCATCCTTGATCTCCTGACGGGTCATTCTCAGTTTTTTCAGGTGGCTGCGGATCTGATAAAGCACGTCAAACGCCACCATCGGTATCAACATAAACAGCACAATGTAGCCTGCAAAAATCAGCATCATCATGGCATCACTCAATGCCACCAGCGGTGGTTGAGTTGTCAGGTTCAGCATGGCAGGCCAATTTGCCCAGATAAATAGTGCAGCCCCTCCTCCTACCAATGATGCTTTCAGAATTGCCTTGAATAACTCCGCTAACGCATTCATGGAGAAGATCTTCTTCAGGCCAGCAACCGGATTCAGTTTAGTCAGATCAAATTTGATGGATTTTGAACTGAATATCAGCCCACCCATTAACGTTGGTGCGCTCAGGGCAATCAAGACCAATCCGGTAAACACGGGCAATACTGCCCAGACAGCCTGTTTCAACAAGCGACCAACCTGTTGCACCATCTGTTTATCATTACTGACCATGTTATGGTCAAAATTAAAGCCTTCGAATACCATCAATGAAAGTTCGTGTGTGATCGATTGCCCGCTCATCCAGAGCAGACTGACACCTCCCGCTAACATCAGGATAGAAGTGAGTTCCTTCGAACGCGCTATCTGCCCCTCTTTTCGAGCTTTTTCCCGTTTATGGGGCGTGGGTTCTTCGGTTTTTTCGAGATCGCTATCTTCAGCCACAGCTTTCCTTGGTGAGCATTCGTTATTGCATGCAGGAAATCAGCCCTCAACAAACTTCAGCAAAGGGCAAATAAAATATCGTTAAGCATGACAAAAGCGGCGAAATTCAATGGCGGGAACACTGCGGAATTTGCGGGGATATTTGGGGCATTATACGCCCCATGAATTAAAAGTATTCAATGCAACCAACAAGGTAGGAATTTCGAAGGTGACAAATAGATGAAATTCACACCTTACTGACGGTAAAACGCCGTATCCATATCAAAATCATAACTAACACGGCCAGTGGCAAACCGTGGAATATGATAATAACGCTGGAAGGTGGCAGCCAGACATAGAACGGTGCGACCAACAGCATTCCGATACCAAAACCCGTCATTTGCAGTAAGGTCAGCAGACTGAAAATGGGTAACCGTAGGCTTTCCGGTTCACTTTGTGCCCGGGAAATTAAACTCACTTCTGCAATTCCATCCCCAATACCTGCCCAGACAGCAAATACCAGCAACCAAATCTGGGCGGTTTGCTGGAAAGTCAGGATAAAGCCCGTTGACATCAATGCGACACCGAGAAAAAACAGTTTTTCCATTTTCAATAAGTTGCGACTGCGTAGCAAATAACTGGCTAAGCGCGCACCACTGAATTTTCCCACCGCCCATGTTGCCAATAACAAGCCCATTACCGTACTGGCATTATCCGGATTCAATAGCTTGGAAATGATAGGAAAACCGACGTTATGGGCAGCACTTCCCAGTGTATCCGCCAGACTGAGGAATAACATGCCGGCCAGTACAGGTGCTCCGCGTAACCCAAGACGTAATTCTTGCCATTCGTTCCCTAAAGCCCGTGTTCCTTGTGACTCAGGTTTGGTGAGAAAACGCAGTGGCATAATCAATATTGCCGCGACCAGATAAGTAATAATGTTGACAATAAAAACCATTTCATAACCACTGCCGGCAACCAGTAAACCGGATACCAGACTGCCAAGTACTGCGCCGGTGGCCGCAACGGAAGTCAGCCAGGAATTCGTTGATATACGTTGTGAAGCACATACCCAATGTGGAAGCTGGCTGTTTAACCCGATGGCAAACATTGAGTTACCCAACCCAATCCCGAAAGCAATCACCGGTAAGATCAATAATTGCTGCGAAACCGGGATTATCAGTAACAAACACAGCAGTGTAACCCGCAATAAATCGAAACAAACCAGCGGCCATCGACCAGAATAACGCCGGAAAAAAGGGGTTCCGACTAAACTGGCGATAACACCACCAGCAACACGACAAGCCAGAAAAATACTGACGTGCATAACACTGTTACTAAGCAGGTAAACGTAGGTGGATAACGCCACCATATTCAGAAATGCGCCAAAATCAGAGACAAACCTCGCACTCACGATAAATAACGCATTACGGCCAGACCAACGCACATTCAAACTATTTTCCTGACTTAACATTATTATTAGCTCTCTTATTATTCAGGAGACTGCCGGAAAGTGACCAACAATAAATCCCGAAATGCCTCAGAGGTAGGAGATATTTGCCGAACATTGCTCGCTCGATGATAAAGTTGTTTGTCATCTATTGCGAGGGTTTCCAGAAAATTAGTCATCGCTGTTTGCAGTAAAGGTGGTGCTTCATCACTGCTGGCATGAACTTCAGAAATCACAGGGACAATATTATGACTTTGAATAAAATGCATAAAAATCCACTCTTGTCCATCCTGATGAATGCCAGAAGTGGTCGGACTCTCTTTACCTGACGAAGCTTTCACCCGGAATTGGTGAATATCAATCGAATAACGATAACCTTTTACTAATCGTCCGCCTAAGATAGCAATATTCGTTGAAAGAATACGTTGCATAATAGGATGGTTGATAAACTCTTCTTCCGCATAACTAAGTTGGTTAGCGCCTTTTGTATATTCAACGTCATAGATGACTGATGAGCGATATTCACTGTCCCGATTAAGTTGTAAAGGATTTTCCATGCCGGGACAATAATAATAGCGCAGAATTCGTCTTTCCCTATGTGTATAACTTTTGAAATTTTGATCCAACGCTAAATTATTCCAATAGCTTTTAAATGTTCTGGCATCTGCTTCATGATATGAAATCAGTTCATCAAAATGAGAAATATGGCAATAATGCTTATCCCTTAATTGTGTCGAAATGTCTGTAATTCGCATGAGTGACAGCCCTTATAAGATTGGCGTAATAATGGGTTTTACATGCTGTATTATTTCATTGTGTAATGCATAGGCATGGAAAGCATTATCAACTTTTGCCCAGCACCTTATAAGATAATGTTCTTCTGTTTCCGCATCAATATAACAGCCAGCCGGCTGAGTCCGGCATTCGATGACGCAAGCGTTATTTTTGATGTACTCAATATTTTCTATCCCATGAAAATAACCGCTATTTTCCGGATAAATAGCTAACATAGAGTAATGTTGTTTACCTGTCATGGCCTGCTGTTGGCCTTGTTTAATCTGTGTATCAATATCTTTCTCATGTAAAAGAATAGAAAGATAAAGTTGGTAAGGATTTAGTCCTGCAACATCACGAAATGCGGTACTGACAAATAGACCACCAAGCCGAGGATTAATTTCAATAACTACCGGGCCATCTGACGTCATGCGGAATTCAAGATGAGCAATAGCATAGTTCAACCCGACAGCGTGTATACAGGCAATGGCATAATCTCTGATTTGTTGCTGTTCTGCTTCGGTAAATGAAACAGGTGGAGAAATAAGTAGATTCTCTAATATCGTATTGTTTTTTTCAGTCAGAATCAGTTTTTCATTTATTAAAATCGGATAAGTTTCATCCTGAGTCATTACACATTCAATAGTACCTTCAATACCCTCAATATATTCTTCCAGCAGCATACTTTGCCCGGGCTGATTAAGGAGTGATATACCTTCAGAGGTAAAATAGGTCTCAGTCATTCCCAGAAAATGAATGGAAGCGGTAGATTTGTATTGTATTTTAAATAATTGATAATGAGATTGTAATTCAGGCCAGTTATTGCATTTCTTAATAAAAACTGAGCCTGCGCCAAAAGGCGGTTTTGCTATAACCGGATAACCAATTATTTCTGCTTGCTGATATAATTCCTCTTCACTATTACACAAGGCATAATTTATTGATCTAATTCCGTGCTTTTGTAATGCCTGACGCATAAGAAATTTGTTGTTACAGGCAGCAATAGAAGCGGAAGAAGAGTGAGGTATCCCGATTTTTTGGCAGATTTCGGCAATCATACAGCCCAGCTGCCCATAAGCAGAAGCCTGCCCCGCATAGCAGAGAATTGCGCACAGGTTGTAAGTCTGTTGCAAGCTAATAACAAACGCCTGCAAGGATTCAGCCGATAACGATGCCAAGAAAAAAACTTCATCACTGTCAGCAAAAAGCCGTTCAGTATTCTGACGGCCTTTATGCGCCACCGTCAGACAAGAGATTCCCATCTTTTTTGCTTCTGCAAAATGAGGTTCCCGGTAGTAATAACGTGTTACATCCGCTTCATCAATATCAACAAATAGAATTGCAGTTGGTTTCATGTGAAATCCTCGTAATACACGGGCTATATACCCTTAGTATTTCAGATCGCTGAGCGAGCAACTGACTTTCAGCCGTCAGTTATCTGAAATCTATCGGGTATAAGTTTATTTTTTATTTATTAAATTAACCGTTGATAAAACAATAAATGGGATTAATTATCTAACCATTCACATGGTTCATTTTTCCAGTTAATAAAACGATAATAATGTTGACTGCCACGGGTTTCGAAATAAGGGATTTCATCAGGATCCGTGAACAATGGAACGGTAAATTTTCCCTTCATATGTGGCAAAACATATTCCGGCAAGGCAATGTTAGAAACCCGGCGTTTGAGCTTTTTCATGATAGCGATGCCATCATTAATTGAAGCTTTATATTCCGAAGAACCCGGCGAGAAAGGCATAAAGTGATAGAGATAATAAGGTTTCACGCCAATACGATAAAGCGCTATAAATAACTTATGCAGGGTCTCTTCACTATCATTAATGCCACGTAAAAAAGGCATATTGGAAAAGACAATCGGCACAACTTGTTGGATACGACGCACCGCAGACTGGAATTCCTCACTGATTTCCAGTGGGTGACAAATATGCACACCAAACGCATTAACACGATATTTTTCCAGAGCGTCTAACAGATTATCGGTAATACGGTAAGGATTAAAAGTGAGAGCACGGGAATGAACACGAATCAACAGGTCATCCCTGATTTCTCTGATAGCCGCGAGGGATTCAGCTAATTTGTTATCCGTCAGCATCAGCGGATCACCACCGCTCAGGATAACTTCTTCGATTGAAGGCGTATTCTTGATGTATTCTATGGACTGCTGGAAGGAACTACGACCTGCGTTGGATTTCCCTGAATCAACTTTCAATGTTCGCAGGGCTTCAAAACAGAACTGACAGTAGGAATTACAGGCATTCACCATGCGCAAAATGACTCGGTTGTCATATTTATGCTGGCAAATAGGGGTTTTCATTTCATCATTCAGCTCCCAGTTTTCTGATTCCCCGTCATAACCACTCTGCTTCTCTTCATGCCAGAACGGAACGACTTGCCGCCAGAGTGGGCTTGCGGTGATATCGTCAGATTGACTGGTGGCTAAAATACGACGCAGATAATAAGGGGTGATCTGCATCTTTTGCCCCTGTAGATTTTGCTGGATACGCTGGGTTATTTCTTCGCTCCATCCGCCACAGGCTAAACGTAAGGCTTCTTCATCACGGATGGCATTTTTTTGCTGCCAGCGCCAGTCAATCCAGTTTTCAGTTGAAGTAGTCAAAATTTGCTGAGAATGAGGTACGACATGACTATAGTTCATTATTGCCTCTAATTTTCATTATTATATTAATTGTGTACCTCTCATAAATAACATGCTCCCATATCTCAATCTGTGCGTTAGGCCTGATAACACTCAGATGGAGACATAGGAGCCATTTCAATTTATAGATTTATTTAATAATTATTAATCTGTTTTCACTGCCGTTTTAATTTCAATACTGCTTGCCTTAATCTCAATACTGTCCGCATTCACATCATGGATATGATCTTTGGTCAGGCGGTATACCACCGGGCTTAACAGAGCAATCGCAATTAAGTTAGGGATAGCCATCATCGCATTGAGTGTGTCTGCTAATAACCAAACTAAACTCAGTGACTGAGTCGCGCCAATTGGTAGCGCAATGATCCAGACAATACGAAAAGGTGTAATGGCTTTCGTTCCAAATAAGTACTGGATACATTTTTCACCGTAAAAACTCCAGCCTAAGATGGTTGTGAAAGCAAAGATAGCCAGAGCAATCGCAACAAGGTAATGGCCCCCCGGAATCACTGCCGAGAAAGAACTCGCTGTTAGTGTTGCACCGGTTTCACCTGTCAGCCAGCCGCCGGTAATGACAATGGTCAGCCCGGTAATGGAGCAAACTACAATGGTATCGATAAAAGTGCCCAACATGGCGATTAAGCCCTGCCGGATAGGATTTTGGGTTTTTGCTGCTGCGTGAGCGATAGGCGCACTTCCCATACCCGCTTCGTTAGAGAATACACCACGGGCAATACCAAAACGGATTGCAGCCCAGACGGCTGCACCGGCAAATCCACCCTGTGCCGCAACAGGCGTAAATGCAGATTTAATAATCAACGCGAATGCTTCCGGAATTGCGGTCACGTTAAGCCCCAGAACGATAATTCCGATCCCCAAATAACCGACGGTCATCACAGGCACCAGCTTACCTGCAACATCAGAAATACGCTTAATGCCACCAATCAGTACCGCACCGACCAGAAGAACCAGCGCAACAGCAGTAATGGCTTTATCAATACCAAAGCTGCTGTGTAATACTTCAGCAACCGAGTTGGCCTGTACTGTATTGCCGATACCAAAACCGGCCATACTACCAAACACGGCAAATAACGTTCCTAGCCAGACCCATTTTTTTCCTAATCCATTTTTGATGTAGTACATGGGGCCGCCAACATAGTTGCCGTTTTTGTCTGTTTCACGGTAACGCACTGCCAGCACGGCTTCAGAATATTTAGTCGCCATTCCTACTAATGCCGTCATCCACATCCAGAACAGTGCACCCGGCCCCCCCATGACAATGGCGGTTGCTACCCCGGCAATGTTTCCTGTCCCTATTGTTGCGGATAATGCGGTCATTAATGCATTAAAAGGTGAAATCTGCCCTTCGCCACGTTGTTTGTTTTTTTGGAAAAGTAATTTGAAACCTGTTCCTAATTTACGGATAGGCAGGAAAGACAGACGGATTTGCATGAAAATACCAATGCCCAGAAGACCAATCAGCATTGGTACTCCCCATACAACCCCGTTTATTGCACCTAACCATTGTGTGATCAGCTCCATATACAACCCTCGGAATTATAAATAACAAGTTAGCAACAAAATTGTTTCAACTAAATAAAGAGCATTTTGAGAAAATAATCGAGAACTAATTGCTAACTCTTGTTAATAAAACTTAATACTGTGAGTATGATCACCGAGTCAGGAGGCATGTTAATGATTTTATTTATTACTGTTTTTCGCCATAATAAAATCAATGACAAAGCGCTATTTTATGAATTTTTATCACGTAATCCGGTAAAATTTAGGTTTTTATAATGTATAAATCGGTATTATTCCCTTGTGAATAGTTCATTACATAATTAAGGGTTATCCGTGGCAAAAATTGGTTATATCAGAGTATCAACAAGTGACCAGAATAGTGATTTACAAAGAAATGCATTAGCCAATATCCACTGTGAAATGATTTTTGAAGATAAAATCAGTGGAAGAACCGCCAATCGTCCGGGATTAAAACGTGCGTTGAAGCATCTGAAATCTGGCGATACGCTGGTTGTCTGGAAACTGGATCGTCTTGGACGCAGTGTGAAAAATCTGGTGACATTAATTTCAGAACTGAATGAACAGGGAATTCATTTCCAAAGCCTGACGGATAGTATTGATACCAGTACCGCAATGGGGCGTTTTTTCTTCCATGTGATGAGTGCACTGGCAGAAATGGAACGTGAATTGATTGTCGAAAGAACAAATGCGGGCTTGGCGGCAGCCCGGGAACAAGGGAGGATCGGCGGACGACCTGTCAGATTTACCGAAGAAGATCGGCAACAGGCCGCCAGATTACTGCATAAAGGCCATACCAGAAAGCAGTTATCCATTATTTATGATGTATCACTGTCAACCATTTATAAATATTTACCCGTGAATTTAGCCACTACATCAATTCGTTCAGAGTAAAAAATCGTTGATAACGTTCACCCATTCTGTTGGGTTTTCCACTGGTACAGCATGACCACTCTTTACTTCCCTGTACTGGCTGTTTTTCACACACCGATGCACTTCTCGCACCAGATAAGGCGGGATAAGCGTATCGTGGCTTAAGCCGATAATTAATGTGTCTTTATTTATCCGGGTAAGGTGATTCTCGATATTTACTGTTAGTCCCAGAGCTATGCGTTTGTCCGTCTCTTTTTCTGATGGTCTGGCACAGATTTGATTGAGAGTCTCCTGCCCCAATGATGAAATAAATTCCGAGCTAAGAACATGGGATAAGCCAAAAGCTGTTGCTAAAGCCTGATCACTGTTTTCTAATTTTAACCACGTTGTGAACATCAGTCTGAAATAGGGATCGTCATTGGTTGCCCACGGAGCCGTCAATACCAGTCGATTCACTAGTTGTGGATGAGTCGCAGCAACAACAGCAGCAACCACTGCCCCCAAAGAGAACCCCACCAAATCCACAGGCCCATCGCCACTATCATTGATCACTGCAACTACTTGCTCTGCAAGATGTTCAATCGTCAGCTCACCGGATGGCAAACTGGAGTTACCACAGCCCGCATAATCGGGAATAATCACCGCCCGGTCACGGTTAAATGGGGTTTTTATCTTTCCAAAACTACTATTCCCATCGCTATTTGTACCATGCAGAAACATCACTGGGTTCTGGGAGTTTTCCCGATTTTCACTAAAGTCTTTACGATAAGAGACAAATGAATCTGCCAGATGGATAGTTTTTTCAATCGAATGCACTGTCTATTGCCCCGCCTAGATTTAAATGGTGTTGTTTTATACACTAAATCAACCAGATAACACTGTGACCTATTCGAAAATCCAGCATATTGAGTATTACCTTATTTGAGATTATAAAAGAATGCATTATTATCTACTTTTGACAATTTTAGCAGGCAATAAAACTGAAAATTGAATCATTATGCATCTAAGCAATCATAGCTTCTTCAATTATTGTCAGTAGATGCCAGTTCAGCGTTGACTCATATGCAGCAGATGTTTATGACACACAACCAATTAAATGGAAAATAAGAAGTAAAAACAATTCAGTTCTTCCTGCCAAAATCGCTGTTGAAAATAAAGAAACCGCCCAAACGATATTGTCTTTTGCATGTGACCTTATCGTCTAGAATAAAATTTTATTAGGATAGACTCTAAATGAATAATTGGACAAATTATGAGTGCAAACTTACCACTAAAAATTCACTGAATGATTTTGGAAATTCTACGTATTTCGTATATGAAGATTGTATTGTCAGAAAAGCCCCGATAAATCGAGAAAGGAGACCAAATAAAACAGAATCGTTTCACACACATATAACCTACCTGAATCCAAATTGTTTTCATGAAAGAGAGCTATTAAAAAAAAAAGCAGAGGTACAATTACTATATACAACTGATATATCTATTGTTTTCCTTGTGTGCAGCGGAATTGAGAATATACACATTACTGCGTACAAAAATCCTGAGATAGGATGGTTTCCATTTGATTTTGTTTACTCAAATGGTCGTGTTTTGAGAAGGCATCTTGGACATAAAATATTGGATATTAACCCGGGTCGACATGACCTTCCTCTTTAAAAAGTCTTTTTGTATTAATTAAACTGATATGTGGATACCGACTTAATGATTAAGAAGCTCAATTCACTGTCATACGATATACAGTGATACAGTGGTAAGAAGCGAGAAAAGTATCCCGAATTTCTTGATCACCACAATATAGGCAGAGTACATATCGCAGAAATAGTTGCCATCACGGGTAATAGGTAAAGAAATATTGATTTTAGTTTCGTGCATTAACTGATTATTAAATGTTATTCATTTATTATTCAGTAGAGATAAAGTTATTAGGTTTATTAATTTCTTGATAATCACGTTATAGGTGGATAGTAAAATGAAAAAATATCTTTTTCTTTGCCTAGTAGCGGGTACGACTCTTTTCGCTTCAGTACAGACTTATGCTTGGTTTTGCAGATCTGAGATGTTAGACCCCGTAGCATATGACCGCTGTGTAGCTCAATGTGACGCGTTGAATCCAGGAGAAGCGGGACATGCGAATTGTTTATAATAAATCAAGGACGGTACTTATGCCGTCCTCTCACCTACATAAAAAAATGCAGACCCGAAGGCCCGGTCATGACTCCAATAGTTAGATTGACATATGCTCTATGGCTTTCAAAAGATAGCAAACTGCAAATGAATTAGTGAATTACGAACTAATGTTCCTCTTCAAAAAAATACGCATCTAACCATTGGCAGCACGACCCACCTGTGCACATACCATCAGATTTAATTACTTTGCTGATTCTTTAACTCTATCATTTTGTTTATTTCTTTTGCATTCCAGCTAGGACCTGTATAGACGCTATGATGCTGGCTGTACCACCATTCAGGCATCGTATCTGGAAACATTGTGTAATTGCTATCAGCGCACGCAGATAGCAAAGCGCTAATAGCAAAAATTGCTGTCACTTTTAATGATGATAATTTTTTCATTTGATTAACATTATAGTTTGTTTTTGTTGGCACCCACTCTGGTTATTATATCAAAGCGACATTGGTTGAAATTCGCACCTTGAAATCCATAATTGAATTGGGCTATTTTTCCCCACAGTCAATACAGCGCCGAAGGCAACCCCCGTCCTGTACTACGGGAGTTGCCTAAGGTTATCTTCGGGCTTTCAGGTGAACCTGAACAAAACCTAACTGTTTTTCTAGGGGCCGTGGATGTTTTGTGAAGGAAACTTGGACGGCATGATAATCTGGTATCATAGTTTTCGCAAAAAAACTGCTACTTTGAAACCACTATGCCAAGAACTATGTTACCAGCCCCTTTGCGGAATAAGCTATTTTTATTCATACAACAAAGAAAAGCACCGTCTTACTTTCACTGCTTGAGAACGGGGATCCCGTGGCGGGACACTTCCCTGATAAATTTGGAAAATGGAATATCGTCAGCGCCATATCTTTCAAGCGTGACAGTTTCACGTCGTCCGTTAATTCGGTAATCATAACGAAACGAGACTGTACCTGCTTTTGTAACGGCTACATAGAGTCCGTCACGGTCAGAAATCTTGTATAATTTATCGGTAGGTTTGAGGTTTTTTAACTTGGTGTCTGTCAGCATAGCGGTATCCTTTTTATCGTTCTGATACCGTCAATTTCACAAAAAAACCTGACGGTATTTTGATTCATCAGAGATAAAGTATATTACGATACCGTCAAAAATACCGTCAATAATCGCATGCTGATATGGTGAGGCTTGGTGAGGTTTGGGGATGAAAAGACCCTGAAATCAGGGTCTTAATTCAAAAATCATGATGATTTGGTGAGGCTTGGGAAGGCGTTATATCATTCCCATTCAATTGTTGCTGGTGGTTTGCCGCTTATGTCATAGACTACGCGCGATATCCCACTGACTTCATTGATGATACGGTTTGATACACGGCCAAGGAAATCATATGGCAGGTGTGCCCAGTGCGCGGTCATAAAGTCGATGGTTTCTACTGCACGCAGGGAGACAACCCAGTCATATTTACGTCCATCCCCCATTACTCCAACAGAACGAACTGGCAGGAATACGGTAAATGCCTGACTGACTTTGTTATACAGATCAGCTTTATGCAGTTCTTCAATGAAGATAGCATCAGCACGACGCAGCAAATCACAGTACTCTTTCTTCACTTCACCCAGTACACGTACACCAAGACCCGGGCCCGGGAATGGGTGGCGGTACAGCATGTCATATGGCAGACCCAGTTCCAGACCAATGCGGCGAACTTCGTCTTTGAACAGCTCTTTCAGAGGCTCAACCAGACCCAGTGCCATATCTTCCGGCAAACCACCTACGTTATGGTGAGATTTGATTACATGCGCGTTACCTGTCGCAGATGCTGCTGATTCGATAACATCCGGGTAAATCGTACCCTGTGCCAGCCATTTAACCTGAGTTTGTTTTGACGCTTCTTCGTCAAACACATCAATAAATACGTGACCGATGGTTTTACGTTTAGCTTCAGGATCATTAATCCCCGCCAGAGCAGAAAGGAAACGATCTTCGGCTTTAACATGGATGATGTTCAGGTCGAATTTACCCTCGAACATCTCCATCACCTGCTCCGCTTCATTCAGACGAAGCAGACCATTGTCTACAAATACGCAGGTCAGACGTTTGCCAATTGCGCGGTTCAGCAGCAGCGCTGTTACTGAGGAATCGACTCCACCAGACAGAGCAAGGATAACTTTATCATCACCGATCTGCGCACGCAGACGCTCTACGATATCATCAATGATAGATGCAGGTGTCCACAGGGCTTCACACTGGCAAATATCCAGCACAAAACGTTTCAGGATGTTCAGACCCTGATGAGTGTGAGTCACTTCCGGGTGGAACTGTACACCATAAAAACGTTTTTCTTCATTCGCCATAATAGCAAATGGGCAGCTATCAGTGCTGGCTACAGTCGTGAAGCCTTCCGGAATGGCAGTAACTTTATCGCCATGGCTCATCCACACATCCAGTACCGGTGTACCTGATTCATTCAGTGCATCCTGAATACCGCGGAACAGTTCGCTATCACCTTTCAGCTCAACCTGAGCATAGCCAAACTCACGCTCACTAGAGGTAGAAACTTCGCCACCCAATTGCATAGACATGGTTTGCATGCCATAGCAGACACCCAATACTGGCACACCCGCGTTGAACACATATTCTGGCGCACGTGGACTGTTGTTCTCAGTTGTGCTTTCCGGGCCACCAGAAAGAATAATGCCGCTAGGGTTAAATGCACGGATTTGTTCTTCAGTGACATTCCATGTCCAAAGTTCACAATAAACACCGATTTCACGGATACGGCGAGCAATAAGTTGTGTATATTGCGAGCCAAAATCAAGGATCAAAATGCGATGTTGATGGATATTAGTTGTCATTAGAGGTGAATTCCCAAAACAAGTGGCAATTAAAAAATAAAAAAATCAGTGACCCGCTATCGCGAGCCACTGTGTAAGTAAATTACAGGCCTAAACGGTAATTTGGTGATTCTTTCGTGATAGTCACGTCATGAACGTGGCTTTCCTGAATACCCGCGCCACTGATACGAACGAATTCTGCTTTAGTTCTCAGTTCATCAATCGTAGCGCAGCCTGTCAGACCCATACAGGAGCGTAGTCCACCCATTTGTTGGTGAACGATGTTTTTCAGCAGTCCTTTATAAGCAACACGGCCTTCGATACCTTCCGGTACTAATTTATCTGCCGCATTATCAGTCTGGAAGTAACGATCAGAAGAACCTTTAGACATTGCGCCCAGAGAACCCATTCCACGATAGGATTTGAATGAGCGCCCCTGATAGAGTTCAATTTCACCCGGAGATTCTTCTGTACCTGCCAGCATGGAACCAACCATCACACATGCAGCACCTGCGGCAATCGCTTTAGCGATGTCACCAGAGAAACGGATACCACCATCAGCAATAACCGGGATCCCTGTTCCTTCCAGCGCTTCTACTGCGTCAGCAATGGCGGTAATTTGTGGTACACCAACACCGGTCACGATACGGGTCGTACAAATAGAACCAGGGCCGATACCGACTTTAACAGCATTCACACCAGCTTCTACCAGCGCTTTAGCGCCTTCACCCGTTGCCACGTTACCACCAATGATTTGCAGATTAGGGTATTTAGCGCGGGTTTCGCGGATACGCTGCAAAACACCTTCAGAATGACCATGGGATGAGTCAATCAGCAACACATCTACACCAGCAGCTACCAGCGCATCAACACGCTCTTCGTTGCCAGCACCGGCACCAACAGCAGCACCTACACGCAGACGACCCTGCTCATCCTTACAAGCGTTTGGTTTACGTTCTGCTTTCTGAAAATCTTTCACTGTGATCATGCCGAGCAGGTGGAAGTTATCATCCACAACCAGTGCTTTCTCTACGCGTTTTTCGTGCATTTTCTGCAATACTACGTCACGGGCTTCACCTTCTTTTACCGTCACCAAACGCTCTTTTGGTGTCATTACTGCGGTAACCGGCAATTCCAAATCTGTCACAAAACGCACATCGCGACCAGTAATGATACCTACCAGCTCGTTAGATTCTGTTACAACAGGATAACCAGCGAAGCCATTACGTGCAGCTAATTCATTAACTTCACGCAATGTCGTTTGTGGCGTGACAGTGACAGGATCGGTAACAACACCACTTTCATGTTTTTTCACGCGGCTGACTTCTTCAGCCTGACGTTCAATAGGCATGTTTTTGTGAATAAAGCCAATTCCCCCTTCCTGTGCCAACGCGATAGCCAGAGAAGATTCCGTCACGGTATCCATTGCTGCTGAGAGCATAGGCACGTTCAGGCGAATAGTAGATGTTAATTGTGTGGACAAATCTGCCGTGTTAGGCAGAACTGTAGAATGGGCAGGAACCAACAGAACGTCGTCAAAAGTTAATGCTTCTTTTTTAATTCGTAACATGAGCAATATCTCACCAAGCTATGGGGCGTCAATAAGGGATAAAATATTGCCGCGGCATTATACAGGCCGTAATCGGTTGCCTCCAGCATTTTCTGAAAAAATTTCTTGATTAGTGGTGGTGAGCAGTTATTATCAGTCAATTAAGTCCTTGTTTTAAAATTTGATCTAGCTCACATGTCACTGCCAACCAACACTGGAATTTTTTCTGTTAGTCGTCTGAATCAGACGGTTCGTCAGCTATTAGAGCTTGAAATGGGTAGAATTTGGCTCAGTGCTGAAATTTCTAACTTCTCCCAACCTTCGTCAGGTCATTGGTATTTCACGCTGAAAGATGAACGGGCACAAATCCGGGCGGCAATGTTCCGTAGTTACAATTTGCGGGCGACATTCCGGCCACAAAATGGTCAACAGGTGTTAGTAAAAGCACAGATCACTCTGTATGAACCACGGGGTGATTACCAATTGATTGTGGAAAGTATCCAGCCTGCCGGAGATGGGTTACTACAACAACAGTTTGAGGTTTTAAAACAGAAACTCACCGCTGAAGGGTTATTTGAGCAGATTTATAAAAAACCGCTTCCCTCCCCTGCAAAACGGCTTGGTGTGATTACTTCAGCCAGTGGTGCTGCGTTACACGATATTCTGAATATTCTGAAACGACGTGACCCTTCTCTACCGGTTATTGTGTACCCTACCGCAGTTCAGGGAACAGAAGCACCGCTACAAATCATTCGGGCGATTGAATTAGCTAATATCCGGCAGGAATGTGATGTTCTCATTCTCGGGCGCGGTGGTGGCTCACTGGAAGATTTATGGTGTTTTAATAATGAACAGGTGGCACGGGCGATATTCCATAGCCAAATTCCTGTCGTCAGTGCCGTCGGGCACGAAACTGACGTCACTATTGCCGATTTCGTCGCTGATTTACGTGCACCCACGCCTTCCGCTGCAGCTGAGTTAGTGAGTCGTAATCAACTTGAGCTGCTGAGACAAGTTCAATCCCTGCAACAGCGCCTCGAAATGGCAATGGATTACTTCTTTGCCCAGAAGCAACGTATTTTTAATGGATTACACCACCGTCTCCAACAACAACGCCCTGATTTACGGCTGGCTCGTCAACAAAATCGTTTATCTGAATTACGTCAGAAATTAATTGATGGTTTACTACGTCATTTAAAACAGAATTCTTCTGTCAGTGAAAAATTAATTCAGCGTCTGTTACAACACACTCCTGAACAGGAGATAAGACATCATAGCCAGCATATTCAACAGATTGACTTTCGCTTAAAACAGGCAATTGAGCGGCAATTATCCCGCTATAAAGAGAGATTCGCTGTTTCTTGTTCACGAATGGAAGCTGTCAGCCCGCTGGCAACCTTGAGTCGTGGTTATAGTATCAGCGAAACACCGGATGGGAAGCTGCTGAAGCAGATTAAGCAAGTAAAAGTGGGGGACTCACTGAAAACACGAGTACAGGATGGCTGGGTTGAGAGTCAGGTGACTCAAGTGAAAAAAGCTAGCAAGAGAAAAAATAATTTCACATTATAATTTTTAAATTAATAAGAGGGTTATATTAAAAATCCCCACCTTATTATATTTTTCCTCACTCTGTCACTTGATGAATGACATCTTTATTCTACACTTAATTACATAAGGAAATCACTTATTAAATTAACATTTAAATCACTTTCCTAAAAAAGAAATTAATATTTTTTTAGAATAACATCTAAAATTAACATTTTAAAAAAATAACTCTATATCTTATATAGAATAGGGTATTTTAGAATAAACTTTAACCTTATTAATTCTTATTTTAATTATCAAAACTACACAATACTAAATCGCGAGGATATTATGAACGATGCAGTGCTACAAATACAAAACATTAGCAAACCAGTGATAACAGATATTGAAAAATGTACTGATTCTTTTTTTGACTTGATTAAAAGCATAGCTAAAACATTACTTGATGCTAATATCATCTCCACTCAAACATATAATATTATAATAGCTTCATCTGAAGGGTTGGCAGAACTCATCAAAAAAATCATTGATTCTGTGTTCATAGAAAATAACACTAAAATAAAATAGAGTGAGATAACTATGCAAGAAATAACAAGTTCGGCAGAAAATTTTAAATTAGGTGATAAATTAAAAGCTGACATCATTGATATTATTACAAATATAGAAAACTTAGTCAAAGGAATTATTTCCTTGTTAAAAGATGCCAAAATAATTAGCGAGAAAATATATAATGATATATGCATCGGAATTGATTTGGCTATCAACAGTATTAAGGCGATAATTAACAACCTACCAAAACAGCCATGAAATATAATTTCATATTATTTAACGAAAAACAGTATTTTAATATAATATATAGCTACACCTGCATAAAAAATATTAATAGCCACTCTAGGTAACATCCCAGAGTGGCTATTATCTTAATATTCTATCAGAAACGAATTTCAGCACCCATTACGTAGGTTCTGCCGCGGGCGGTTTGGGATGTAACTTCACCACTAGTCACATTTGGTGAAGAGTTCATACGGTTCAAAGCATCTGCATAGTTTTTATTAGCGACGTTCTGTACAGAAAATTTAACAAGGATATTTTTATTCATTTGATAATCTGTATATAAGTCAATAATAGTCGGTATCTTATCATCTTTTACCATTTTCTCCTCAATGTCCCAACTTACATCTATATCAGAATCCTGATGATAAGATTGTCCCGTATATTTCACTATTGCACCTACACTTATTTTTTCTTCCAATAGCCGAAAGCCAGTATCCAATGTCATATACCACTCCGGTAGCTGAGATGCGGAGCTTGTTCCCATGACAGTTGCCGCTTGTGAGGTAGGTTGCCGTGTCTTCTGATGACTATATGCCAACGAACTATAAAAGATACCAGCATCGTAATTAGCTTCCATCTCAACACCTTTGATAATGACAGGGGTTAAACTGTTAGTATATATATATGTATTAACATCAGCACTTAAATCATTAATATCCACCTCATTTATTGATATATCATTTTTACACATTTTTCTTTCACCACAAAGTGTATATTTATCACTATTAATATAATTTTTAATTTTAGTGTGAAATAGTGCTGCCTTCAGATAAAATGAGTCTCCATCAACAATTAAATCTGGGCGATAGCTATTAAAACCTATTTGATAAGTATCCGATTTTTCACCCTTAAGAAAAGGGTTGACAGAACTACCTTCTCCGCCACCATAAAATACTTCCTGAATATTAGGTGCCCTCATTGAATGTGTATAACTTACAAATGGCTGAAATTCAGGCATGATTTCTGCTGATAACAAAATACTTGGGTTGATTCCATGATCTTTAACATTCACCGGAGCAGCTCCCTGAGGAAAGCAGGGAATACGAGGGTCACAGGCAGGTTTAAATCCTTTAATATTATAATTTAAATAATTTACTCCTAAATCAGCCGTATAAATACCATGCTCTATTTTCAATCTACTATAAATACTATTAATATATTGCTTTCCATTCGGTGAGAATTGGATGTCTTCTTCTTTTACTGTATTTTCAGCACCAAGACCTATGAACGTTTTTTTATTGTATTCAGTGTTCATAAATTTACTACCAAGAGTAAATGCAAAATCAGTATTGCCATAATTAAATCGGCTGGTATTTTTGATATTAATGGCAGCAGATTTATTATGCGATTCACTACCACCTAAACCAGGTATAGCTCCAGATTGCACATTCTGATCACTACGCCCCGTACTAAGTAAAATTTTAGTATCAATTAATTCACTAAATGGTGTGTAATGATATTTCAGATAATAATCATAACTATCTACATGACGTTTAGTAAATTTATTATGATAAAAACGCCCAGCTAACTCCAAATCATGAAAATCATTTGGTTTAATATTGATTTTCATCAATTGTGAATTGGGTTTCTGTTTAAATGTTTTATCTGTGCCAAATTCGTCACTGCTAATTCCCATGCCATTTTTATAGTGAGCATCAATACTGTGACCACTCATAGCAAGCATAGCACCAATCGAACCTTCAGTGCTGAATGCCTGCGTTTTTCCTGCAATGGCAATCATACCATTTTTACCTAATCCATTAGTACCATAAGTTGATTTAGTGAGTATACCGAGGTTATTTCCTTCAAAAATAACATCATCAATATCAATAGTACGGAAGTTAGCACTTCCCACCAGCGCATTAACTGAATCCCCATCACTAACCTGCCCACGATTAATATCCGTTCGGATAATAAAATTAGGATCAATTAAGCTACCAAATTGATTATAAGGCTGTTGCCCATGACCATATGGATTCGGAGCTATACCATAAAAACTCTGGCTCACCCCGTCTACCATCATATTAACGCGGCCAAATCCGCTCATGCCACGGATATTCACGGCTATCGTCCCCTGACTGGCGTCCATCTGGGTATAAGTGCCCGGCAAACTACGTAATACGCTGTCCATCGATTCCAGTTTATTATCTTCTCCCACAGAACTATAAGCACCGGGTTTTTCCATGGCTTCAATTTGTGGCCTGTTTTTATTATCCTGAGAGCCGGAAACTTTTAATGGGCTGAATCGCATGACTTTCTGGTTTTTATTGTCATCTGTGTTTTCAGCGTAAGCGATTCCCTGAAGCCCGATAAATACTGCACTGGCTCCAGCTATTCTTGCCATGATTTTCATTAATATCATCCTAAATTAAAAATATTTATTAAAGCTCACATTGCTTCGCTAATTTTGCGATAATTTTATTGTTTTTAGGGTGTAAAAACCCTGGATACTGATAACGAATTATCAGTATCCATCATTATTAATATATTTTTATTAATCTTTTAAGTGTGGGAAATAGGTTTTAGCATCATCCAACATCAACAGGAAACTATAATCGAAAGCAATATCGTTTATACGATTAAAACGCCCCGGCTTTCCACCGTGACCTGTATCCATGTTAGTTTCTAATAACAGTAAACTATCCCCTTTTTTCATTTCCCTTAATTTAGCTACCCATTTCGCTGGCTCCCAGTATTGCACCTGAGAGTCATGTAAGCCGGTTGTTACTAATAAATGAGGGTAACGCTGGGGCTGAATATTGTCGTAAGGGCTATAAGATTTCATACGGAAATAAACGTCCTTATCATCCGGATTCCCCCACTCATCATATTCCCCTGTCGTTAACGGAATAGACGGATCAAGCATTGTCGTCACAGCATCAACGAAAGGAACTTTAGCGATGACACCACGATATAGCTCCGGTGCCTGATTAACCACCGCTCCCATCAGTAAACCACCTGCACTGCCACCTTCGGCATAAACTCGTTTACTATCGCCATAACCTTCAGCAATTAATGCCTTCGTCGTATCAATAAAATCATGGAAGCTGTTCATTTTATTTTCGAGCTTACCCTGAAGATACCAATTACGGCCTAAGTCACCACCACCACGAACATGCACCAGTGCATAGACAAAACCACGATCCAACAGGCTTAAAAGTGCAGAACTAAAATACGGATCCATGCTGATACCGTAGGCACCATAGCCGTAAATCAAAATCGGGTTCTGACCTTTTTTGAACAGGGACTTGCTATAAACCAAAGAAACCGGTACTTCTACCCCATCCCGCGCTTTGATCCAAATACGCTGACTTTCATAGTTTTCTTTATTGAACCCTTTCACTTCCTGCTGTTTCAGCAATTCACGTTCACCCGTTTGCATATTCCACTGGAATACTGAACTCGGCGTTGTCAGGGATGAATAACTATAACGCAGCAAATCCGTTTCTGGTTCAGGGTTATAGCTCAATGATGCCATATAAGCTGGGTCATCAAATTTAACCTGTTTTTCTTGCTGGGTTTTCCAGTCAATCTGACGAATTGAGGACAATCCTTTAGTTCGTTCCTGTACCACCAGCCATTTGTTAAACAGGGTAAAATCTTCCAGATCAGTATTATCCTGTGGCGCAATCACCGTTTTCCACGGTTTATTAATGGCATCTGTCTGATATAGACCAAACAATGGGTGTTCATAATTGGAACGAATATAAAATTGCCCACGGAAATGGTCGATATAATATTCACGCCCAGCCTGACGGGCTGAGAACATTTGTGGTTCCTGCTGTGGATTATTTGCATCTATCAACCGATATTCTGAGGTTGAATAGCTGGTGATCGAAACCAGAATGTAGTCAAGCGAGGTACTTTTCGAAATTGACAGATAGAAACGATCATCATCTTCCTGATAGATCTTTTTATCCTGTAGGGTATCCGTACCATATTGGTGACGAAATAGCTGGTAAGGCAGCAGGGTTTGTGGATCTCTGCGGACATAGAACAGGGTCTTACCATCATTAGCCCACAAAATATTACCGGAAGTATTCTCTATAACACTATTCTGCCACTCACTGTCACCAAAATTTTTAAACGAAATTTGGAAGTTACGGCGGCCCTGAGTATCTTCAGCGATAGCAATGCGTTTATTATCGCGGGTTACAGCAAACCCACCGATTTGGTAAAATTTATGGCCTTTCGCGCGTTCATTACCATCAACCATGACCTGCCAGTCAGTTGAATTATCAACCGGCTTACGCTGATAGATTGGGAAATCTTTACCTGATTCATAAACGGTGCGATAAATATAACCATTGTAGGTATAAGGTACCGACTGGTCTTCCTTATTCATCCTGCCAACCATTTCGTTATACAGCGTTTCCCGTAGCTCCTGACCAGATTTCAGCATCTCTTTGGTATAGTTATTTTCAGCGGCCAGATAATCAATAACGTCTTTATCCTGACGCTGGTCATCACGTAACCAATAATAATCGTCAATACGGGTATCACCATGAATAGTCATTTCATGCGGCTGCTTTTTAGCCATAGGTGGTATCATTTTTTCCTCCATCGCGATAGCCGTGACGCTATTACTCAGCAAACTGCTACCCAACAAAAAACTGAGCACGGCTTTTTTGGCTTTTGGTGAAAACACCGTTTTATACTGTGACATGCCATTCGTCCTGTTTTTTTATTGTTTTTAAGATCAATTGTTATTGATATAAAGTGAAATCAACCGGTAATTCAACCGTAACACTGCCATTGGTTAAAATAGAATCAGGCGGGATAGGTAATGGCTGCGCCCTTTCCAGTACCAGCCTTGCTTCCCTGTCAAGTGAGTTCGTTCCGGAGCGTCTTACCAATTCACTGTCAATCACATTACCAAATTGATTAACTGTAAATTTCACCATTGGGCGCCCTGTACGTTTTCTCCTCTGAGCATCTCCGGGGTATTTTTTATAACGGTTTAAATGGCCGCTGACTTCCGCCTGCCAGACAGCTTTAGCATCAGCGGCGGCATCTGAATTACTTTCATAAGAAGCCGCTGTGCGGGAAGTAATATTATCCGCCGTCGCCGTACTGGTTGTCGGTGCTGCGGTGCTTTGTGATTTTTCACTTTCCTGTTCTTTTGCCTGCACTCGCTTAACCGGTTGAGCTTTTTTAGGTGCGTCCTGTTCTTTTGGTTTCTTTTTCTTCGTTTTATCAACCAGGAGCATGGCTTCTTCATTCACATCCAGTTTCGGCATATTGACAGCATCAACCTTACTTTCCTGTTGTTCGCTGGTAACAGATAACTGTTGCTCAATACCAATCGGTTGTTTTTCGACTTTGTGTATTGCTTCCGTCTGTAGTGATACTTCCATCATAACTGCGGGTGGAGGTAAAAATTCCTCTATATCAAGATCCTTCGGTTTATAAACCAACCAACCGACCAACAGGGCATGCAGTGTGATAGCGGCGAGAAAGGATTTTGTCACGTGACCAACGTGAGTGGTTTGATACGTTGTATACGTCAACATTTCTTATAGCACATTATGTCAAAGATAAATTAAGGGAATGATAATCAATTGGATATATAAATGAAAACTATTTTTATTTATTATGAGCATCACATCCTTGTGATAGATACACCTACTTAGTTACATTGGTAGTCACTTTGGGTGTATACCAGACAAAATCAGCGTATTCTTTATTCAAAACAACGCCTTTTTCAGCAATAACCAGCACAACAACCTGTTCATCAGATGCTGCTTTTTTCACATGCTGAGGCACTCCCATTGCTTTTACCGCATGGTATCCTCCGGCAAACAACATTGCAGGTGATGGCGCTTGCATCAATTGCTCTGCCATTCTCTGATCACGAAGCTGCTGAATTTTGCTCATTGCAGAAAGATGTAATTCATCAATATTTCCACCATGGGAATTTTTGATGGTTTCATCAATACGCTTTTTGACATCCTCAGAAACTAAGGAAGTTTTGTCTCCAGCCTTGTGGTTTTTATACGCCCGATCGATTTCACTGCGATTCAGGTTAGCCGCTAACAAGGGATAAGGCGCTTTCACCAGTTCCACAACCAGTTTGCCATATTGCTCCCAAGGCCAGCCTTCTTGCCACGCCAACAGCTGTTTAACGCGCTCATCTCTGACTATCGGATCACTCTGTAACCAGCTTTTAACTTTATTGACTCTTTCTTGCTGATCCGGATTAATCATTTCCAGCAATACGGAACCATGAGGCCGTTTTTTCTCCAACTGCTGAACTAGCCATAATTCAATTTGATGATGATAAGGATTATCGTGTTTTTCACCGACAATAATTCTGGAATAGGTGGCCAATTGATTAAGTAGTTCATCAGAAGTGATGGCTTTGCCTGTTCTCATGTCAAGCAACACACCTGATTGGGTTAATTCACCGGAAAGCGTTTTTTTTACTACCTGAGAGGTATTTTGTGTCGTTGTTGATGTTGCCGCACAACCGCCAAGCAGTAAGGCACATGCTAAAAAAGTTGTTTTTATACAGATAGATGTTTTCATTGGTATTCATTATCCCGTTAAAAATTCCCTGCATATTATAGATAATGATAATTATTTACAAATAAAAATACCCCGCCAAATCAGAGCCTGACGGGGTATTTGTCTGTTTTTCCCGGCTAATGAATGAAACCGGGATATCGATGCCAGTAAATTACAGCGCCAATCAATTACAACGGATTAGTCTGCGCTTCGACCGCAGCCAGTGCCACCATGTTAACAATACGGCGAACAGAAGCGATTGGTGTCAGTACATGCACAGGCTTTGAAACCCCCATCAGAACCGGGCCAACAGTGACGCCATCTGAACTGGTGACACGCAGTAAGTTATAACTGATACGGGCTGCTTCCATATTAGGCATAATCAGCAAGTTAGCTGAACCTTTCAACGGGCTGTCCGGCATAATGTCACGGCGAATACTTTCCACCAGTGCAGCATCACCATGCATTTCACCATCAATTTCCAGTGATGGTGCCATTTGTTGTACCAGCTCCAGCGTCTTACGCATTTTTTTAGCAGATTCACAGTCAGAAGAACCAAAACTTGAACGGGATAACAGAGCAACTTTGGGTTCAATGCCGAAGCGACGTACAGTTTCTGCTGCCATCAGTGTAATTTCCGCCAGCTCTTCTGGAGTCGGATCTTCGTTAACATAAGTGTCAGCAATAAAAGTATTCCCCATTGGCAGCAACAAGGCATTCATTGCACCTGCTGTATGCACACCCTGACGGAAACCAAAGACTTCTTTGATAATCTGATAATGCTCACCATAACTACCAACCGTACCACAAATCAGGCCATCAGCTTCGCCACGATGAACCATAATGGCACCGATCAGAGTCGGATTACCAATAACCGACCGACGGGCCTGATCCTGTGAAACACCACGGCGCTTCATCAGTTGGTAGTATTCCTGCCAGTATTCTTTGAAACGTGGATCGTTTTCGTTATTAACAACTTCGAAATCTTTACCTGCTTCAATATGAAGCCCCTGCTTCTTGATGCGCATTTCGATAACGCTTGGGCGACCAATCAGGACAGGATACGCCAACCCGAGGGAAACTAATTCCTGAGTTGCGTGCAGTACCCGGATATCTTCACCTTCTGCCAGTACAATACGTTTTTTCTCTTTTTTAGCCTGAGAAAAAATAGGCTTCATGAATAAGTTAGTTTTGTAGACAAACTCATTCAGTTTTTCGATATAGGCACCGAAATCAGTAATAGGACGGGTTGCCACGCCTGAATCCATCGCTGCTTTTGCTACAGCAGGTGCAATTTTCACAATCAGACGTGGATCAAATGGCTTCGGTATAATGTATTCTGGGCCGAAGAACAAATCCTGATCGCCATAGGCAGAAGCCACTTCCTGACTTTGTTCAGCCAGTGCCAGATCAGCAATTGCGTGTACACAAGCCAGTTTCATCTCTTCATTAATAGTCGTCGCACCTACATCCAGCGCACCACGGAAGATGAATGGGAAACAGAGCACGTTATTGACCTGATTAGGGAAATCAGAACGGCCTGTACAAATAATTGCGTCAGGACGCACAGCTTTTGCCAGTGGTGGCAAAATTTCCGGCTCTGGGTTCGCCAGTGCCATAATGAGCGGGTCCTTCGCCATTGTTTTCACCATCTCTGGCGTCAGTACGCCGGGGCCGGAGCATCCGAGGAAAATATCAGAATCAGGAATAACATCGGACAGTGTACGGCTGCCATTATCTTCAATTGCGTAATCAGCTTTCGTTTTTTCCATATTCTCTTCGCGACCACGATAGATAACCCCTTTCGAGTCACAAACGACAATATTTTCACGTTTCAGGCCTAGAGCTACCAGCAGGTTCATACAGGCAATAGAGGCAGCACCCGCACCTGATACGACCATCCGCACTTTGCTGATATCTTTATTAACAACACGCAGCCCATTAAGTACCGCAGCAGTACAGATAATGGCTGTACCATGCTGGTCATCATGGAATACAGGAATTTTCATCCGCTCGCGAAGTTTCTGTTCAATATAGAAGCACTCAGGAGCTTTGATATCCTCAAGGTTGATACCGCCAAAAGTCGGCTCTAATGCTGCAATGATGTCAATTAATTTATCCGGATTAGACTCATCTATTTCGATGTCAAAAACATCAATGCCAGAGAATTTTTTGAATAGAACACCTTTTCCTTCCATTACGGGCTTGCCAGCCAGTGCACCGATATTTCCCAGCCCCAAGACAGCACTACCATTGGAGATAACTGCCACCAGATTACCACGGGCAGTATATTTATATGCCGCCAGTGGATCTTCTGCTATTTCAAGGCAAGGCGCGGCAACACCCGGTGAATATGCCAAAGCTAAGTCACGTTGTGTCGTCAATGGTTTAGTCGGAGTAACCGTGATTTTCCCCGGCTGTGGAAATTCATGAAAATCAAGGGCACTTTGTTTTAATTTTTCGTCCATCGTCTGATCCTTTGTGAGTCATGTCTAAGTAAAAATCCGCTCAGTATAATAGTTACGGAAGGTTAAATCATGGTGCTAACCGCATTTTTGTCAATGATCACTGAAACTTCAGATCATACCCCCTATTATTTTCACAATTCAACGCAGCCAACAAAGCCATCAACAAAGAAGTAACCTTAAAAATAAAGAGTATAAAATGATCGGTGAATGGCTTCACATTAACCAATATTATATAGAAATACTCTAATTATACTCATGTAGAGGTAGCTGCGTTTTCTATCCATTAATAACTCACTGAATTAATAAAAGAGACATTTAAGAAACAACTTTAAAATGAGTTTACAAAAACAAAAATTAATCTATAAAATAATCATAGAAATTTGATTGAGAAAATTATTAGCAATTAAGGAAAATCATTTTCTTATGTCTGTGGAATTTATTTCACGTGAATTGATAAACCTATTTGCGATATTTCATTTTTTATATCAGGATATATTTTTAGAATCTCTATTATTGATGATTCAATATACTCTATAAAAATCACACAGCTATTTAACATAAAACAGAATTCTGTTTTTTATGTTTTATCAAAACATAAGATCGGCATTTCTATTATGGGAGAAGGAATATGCATAATCATACAGTCATGATAGTCGATGATCACCCTATCATTCGTCATGGTTTAAAAGGGCTGATTGAATCAGAAAGAGAACTTATTGTGACTGCGGAGACAGATAACGGCGAAGATGCCATTAATATCGCTTGTCAGATAAAGCCAGATATCATTTTGATGGATTTGAAGATCCACGGGCTTTCGGGGATTGATACGATTAAGTCATTACGCCGGAAAGGGCTTAATTCCTATGTTCTGGTTCTCTCAGATTCAGATAACAGAGGTGATGTTTATGATGCTGTTGATGCAGGTGCAAATGGTTATTTGTTAAAAGATATTGAACTTAGCCCTCTGCTGGTTAACATAAAAAAAGCAGTAAACGGACAAGCCGTATACAGCGAGAAGGTTTACCAATATTTATCTAATCGTCATCTTTATGTTGATCCTTTATCCAAATTAACCAAACGAGAATTAGATGTTTTAAAAGAAATCTCAGAAGGAATGACGAATAAAGAAATTGCTGACTTTCTTTTTATCTCAGAAGAAACAGTCAAAGTCCATACGCGTAACCTGTTGAAAAAACTTAAAGCCCGTTCCCGCCTCGAAGCCACCATTACCTATCTGAAACATAGAAAAGCAGATTTAATATAATATTCGGCGCTCAATTATTACAATTAGTAACACAATTTCCCTGATTTTAATTTACAGGGAAATTGTGAATTAATCTCTCCAAAAGTTAATGATAATTAATTCAACTAAATTTATAATAATTTAACTTATAATAAATAATATTATTATTTTTCAATGAAACTAAGTTTTAAAAGTTAATTTATTCACCAGATATATAGATAGTTGTATTTTGTAAATTTTAACTATCTATCGATATTAAATAAAGCAAACCAATTCGTGTCTAGCTGGCCTCTGAACAATACTTGCGAGCATCGTGAACGGATGAAAATGAAACCCCACTTAACCGAAACAACCTGCAAGGTTTGTGCTATCTGGATAAAATGGCAAATTTCCCGCATTATACTCTCCGCCTTTCAGAGTTCAGCCAACAGGCTTCAACTTGAAAGTAACAGCTATACCCAATGGATTTCGCGTTGCGTTGCAGTGACAAGAGGTAACAAATTCATCAGAAATGAATTGACCCCGTCAGCAAAGAGGCACGGCTTGAAAGACAACGAGTATATATGTCGGATTAAATCAGGATTAAGGATCTCATCATGCCAGATACCACCTTTCAAAAAACATTCACTCTGTACGGTATCAAAAATTGCGATACTGTGAAAAAAGCACGTCGTTGGTTGGAAGATCAAGAGATCCCATATCAATTTCATGACTATCGCGCTGACGGTTTATCACCTGAGCTACTTCAGCTATTTATCGAACAGTTAGGTTGGGAATCTTTACTGAATACCCGTGGAACAACCTGGCGTAAATTGACCGACGAGCAAAAATCAACCATCAATAATGCCGAAGCAGCCAAAGCTCTGATGCTGGAACAACCCGCTATCATTAAACGACCACTATTAGTGTCTCAAGTCGCGTCTCAAGAAGAAGCCACATCACAAAAAACAGGCAGTTACTTACTGGGTTTCAAAGCTGAACAGTACCAACAGTTTTTTTCGCGTGATTCTGTCCAATAGTTTCTGAAAGAAAGCTGACAAAACTACAGCTTGAAACAGGTAGGGAATTTCTCTTACAAATATACCCGGTAGATTTCAGGCTGCATCGCGACAGCGAAAAAACGCAGCCTGAAAGATGACAGGCAGAACGATCTTCCAACTTAATAGGGGCTTATATAATGACTTGTCCAGTAATTGAATTAACCCAGCAATTAATTAAAAGGCCTTCCGTCAGCCCCGATGATCAGGGCTGTCAGGAGATTATGATCCAACGCCTGCAAAATGCGGGTTTTACCATTGAACGGATGCCTTTTGGTGATACCCTGAATTTCTGGGCCTACCATGGAACAGGAGCAACGTTTGCTCTGGCAGGCCATACCGATGTTGTCCCTGCTGGTGATATGTCAGAATGGCAAAGCCCGCCATTTGAACCAATCATTCGTGATGGCATGTTGTATGGTCGCGGTGCGGCGGATATGAAAGGCTCTCTGGCTGCCATGATTGTTGCCGCTGAGCGTTTTGTTGCAGAAAATCCTAATCATCAGGGCCGTCTTGCTTTCTTAATTACTTCCGATGAAGAAGCCCACGCGGTAAACGGTACTGTTAAGGTTGTTGAAGCTTTAATGGCCCGCCAAGAACGGCTGGATTACTGTCTGGTGGGTGAACCCTCCAGCCAAAAGCGCCTTGGCGATATGATCAAAAATGGTCGCCGGGGTTCTCTGACTGCAACTGTGACCATCAATGGTATTCAGGGGCATGTTGCTTATCCTCAATTTGCTGATAATCCAATTCATAATTCACTCCCCTTCCTACAAGAACTCGTCAATACTAAATGGGATAATGGCAATGAGTTTTTCCCTGCAACGAGTATGCAAATAGTCAATATTAATGCAGGTACAGGAAGCAATAACGTCATACCGGGTAAATTAAAAGTTCAGTTTAACTTCCGTTTCAGTACCGAACTGACGGATACCGAGATCCGCCAGCGAGTTGAAGACATGTTGAAGAAATATAAACTGAACCATGATATTGAGTGGTGGTTATCCGGTCAGCCCTTCCTGACCTGCAAAGGGGAACTGGTTGATGCGACAGTTGAAGCTATCAGTCATTATTGTGGATACCAGCCGGAACTATCAACCAGCGGCGGTACATCTGACGGACGATTTATTGCCAGAACGGGGGCTCAGGTTGTAGAGTTGGGGCCGATCAACGCAACCATTCATAAAACCAATGAATGTGTCAGCGTATCCGACCTACAGGAATTAAGCCTTATTTATCAGCGTATCATGGAGCAATTAATCAAATTATGACGCCTGAAATGTTGACAGGCCTCTCGACAGAACACCTAGTGACACTGTCGGGAGGCCACCATTTACAATTCGATGCAACTAAAGCGTTCCTTGCAATGCAGCGAGATGCGGCCAATGCAGGCTTTAAGTTACAGCCAGCCAGCTCGTTCCGTGATTTTACCCGCCAACAAACTATCTGGAATGAGAAGTTTCGTGGGCAGCGGCCGGTATTGGATGCCGATAGTCAGCCCCTTGATACCAGCAAAATGACCGAAGGAGAAATCTGTGAAGCCATTCTCCGCTGG
This sequence comes from Xenorhabdus bharatensis, assembly GCF_037996705.1. NCBI lineage: Bacteria > Pseudomonadati > Pseudomonadota > Gammaproteobacteria > Enterobacterales > Morganellaceae > Xenorhabdus > Xenorhabdus bharatensis. The sequence goes on from NZ_JBBMXG010000004.1 coordinate 157,101, forward strand.
TCTGCCCTGCCGGGAGCAAGCCGCCACCATTGGGGAACAGAATTGGATATCTATGATCCTTTCCTGCTGCCTAAGGGTAAAAAACTACTGTTGGAGCCATGGGAATATGAAGCGGGTGGTTATTTTGAACCATTATTTAATTGGTTAACTGAAAACATGTCCCGCTACGACTTTTATCGTCCGTTTACCCGTGACTGTACACTGGGTGTAGCCTATGAACCGTGGCATATCAGCTATTGGCCTCTTTCTCATGAAGCAGAATGTCTATTCAATGAGCAAACTCTGTTAAATGCATGGCAGGATCGTGATATTGCCGGTATCGACTGGCTGACAGCTAACCTCTCCTATGTTTTTAAAAAATACGTTAAAACAGAAGGATAATCATGCATTGGTTAACAGATTATTGGTGGATAGTCCTGCTGTTACTCGCTGGGGTTATTATTAACGCGATAAAAGAACTTAGCCGCCTTAATCCCAAAAAGTTTTTGGATAACAAGCCGGAGCTTCCTCCTCACCGGGATCTTAATGCTTCATGGGATGATGAGGACGACTGGCCTCAGGCGAATGGTAAAAAGCCTGACCATCAAAAGAATGATCAGAAGAAATAGCCCATTCTTTCCATTGTCTGGCAAGTATTTCATCAATATTTGCCAGAGCATGGGCGGTCTCTTCCCGCCAGCATTTCAACAATGCTTTACGCCCATTCAGTGATAACTCATGCGCACATTGCTCAATCTCTAATTTCTGTTGAAGATGTTTTCTCAACGCGGGTAAAGCCAGATCACTTGCCAACAGCAAACGTTGCAACGCAAAGTAAGAAGACGACAAGGACCGATGAGCAAATGCAAAACCTGTCAGCTCCCGCCAGTCACTTTCATTAAGCTGATTATCATCATTATGATCAACAGGCAGCGTAACCCCAGTCAATAACTTTAGCCAATTTGCATCACGGGATAACTGCTGCTGTGCTGTTCGGGCCAGCCATTCCCCCTGTTCACTCAAAGGCAAAATAGCCATTGCAGCATAGCAACCACTACTCGCTTCAAGGTGTGTTCCCATCCGCACTAACTGAAAACCACATTTTTGCCAAAGTGACCAGAGTTCAGCGGTATAACCAAAACTCACGGAAATGAAGTCCAGATTTTGGATTCGGGCGGCCTGACACTGTTGAGCAACCAGACGTTGTCCAATCCCCATACGTCGGTATTGTGCCTGAACAGCAATACGGCTGACTCTCTGGGAACGCATCACTGCTGCCTGAGGAAATCCTGCATGAGCAGCCAAAGACTGGGCGACCAGATTACCTCTCGGGCGACGACGACCAGCCCATATTTCATGTGCCAATGCCGGGGATAACCCGCCTTCATTCACCATCCACAGAGCACCAATCAATTGTGGATTAGCATTTTCGGAACTGGACAGGGCAGCAAGGAATGTCATTCCATTACCATCCAGTAACCGGCGTAAATCGAGAGGAGATGTACGATAATGTGCGCTTGCCAGTAATCCGTAAAACTGCCGCAATAACTGGGGTTGTTGTAACCACGCAGCCTGATTAATAGGCTGAAAAAACAAACTACTTTCAATATTAGGATCAGGCAATGACGATGAGAACAAATTGTTGTCATCAAATAGTAGAGCGTTATCCAGCCATTTTTCCAGCGGATCATTTTCAGACCAGCGCATTGGCGTTTTCAGCTCCCTAATCTGACAGTCAGGCAAAGCCGCACAGAATTTCAATAAAAAACCCCGCCCAGTACCTTCATAACCCTGTACCGTTGTGGTCATGAGTACACGTGGAAAATGTCGAATCAACTCAGATAACTGTGGTGTGGGAATTGCTGCCGCTTCATCAATCAAAAGCCAGTCAGCATTGCTCTGTTGTGTGTCTGTATTTCCCTGTGTCCGACGCACATTTTCTCGGATAAATTTCAGTAAATTATCAACTGACCAGAATGGGATTTGCTGCGCGTCAGAAGCTGTATCGCTATCCTGACAGCCATCTTCAAGACTATGATTAAAAGATTCAGCATAGCGCCGAATGACTTCGGTCGTTATTTTTGCCGGAGCACATAACCAGCAGCTTCCCTGCCACTGACGAGCCAACATTCCGGCAAGTGCTGATTTGCCTCGTCCGCGTGGCGCAGTAACTACCCAGACCCCTTGTGAAACCTGTAGCAATTGTTCAAGTATGAGTTGCTGGCCTGCTGTCGGATTCCCATCCGGCATCTTCCACAACTGGGTCTGAGGCAATAACGATACCTGAAAAGGCTTTTCCTGCCGCCATAATAAACAATCAGAACCATTGTGGAGCTGTTGTTGAATATGCTGAATAAAATGGGGAGTCGGGATCACACCAGCGGATTCATTCCAGCGGGCGCTGTCTTCATCCGGTAAATCACCCCATTGTGACCAGACAGGAACACGCATCACCAACCAACTTCCTGCTTTCAGAGTCCCCGCCAGTATTGCTAACGCTTCGGCATTAAAGCCACGGGTTGCATCAAAGACCCCGTGCAAAAATTCACGCCCCAGTAAGCCCACTGCTTTTACTGGCTCAACTGAGCCGGAAGTACCCGATGCGACTGTTATCCAGTCTCCCGGTAACTGGTTTTTCAGTGAAGCAACAACCTGCTCGCTCCACTGGTTTTCTCCGCTGAGCACCAGTAAACGACGCTGCCCCTGTCGTTGCATCTGTTGCTGCAACGTTTTCCATTCAAAATCCATTCCTGTCATGATTTTCCGATCACAATGGATAATATGCCTGCCGCAATTAATGGGCCAACCGGAACACCTTTAAATAAAGCCACACCGAGCACCGTACCAACCAGTAATCCGGCTACTGTCGATGGTTGATTTGACATCAGGGATACTCCCCTGCTTCCCAGCCATGACACAAGAACGCCGACAGCAATAGCAAGCAATGATTTCCAGTTTAGGAATGAGCTGAATATATCCTGCGCAGATATTTTGCCACTTGCGATAGGTGCCATAACACCGATAGTGAGTATTAGAATCCCCAGTGTTAGACCATATTTTTCGACCCAAGGGAAGAATTGATTCAAGGGGGTGATTCGGACAACGAGCAAAAACAACATTGCCAATGTTACCGTCATGTTATGACTGATAATGCCAAGCCCTGCCAACACTAATAAAATGAGTAAAGTAGGATCAATGTGACTCATCATTTTTCTGTTCCATATATACATTCTGATATGCAGCAGGATGATAACTTAATTATGAAGCGTGTAAGCAGAAATATTAATATCAGTGGAAATATAACCAATGAATCACTATATTTTATAAAAAATAGTTGCTAAGACGCAGTTAATCTTTCAAATTATCTTTCTGACAGATATTGATGCTTTTATAAGGTGAATGCGGAAAGGTCACGAGGCACTTCCTCGGCAACAGGAAGCGTTCATACAGGAAATATGAAAAAATCAGCGCTTTTAATCACAATCAGTATGTTATTAACAGGTTGTACTACTCAATGGATACCAGCAAGGAGCAATCCAACACCTTTTCATGAAGCAGATTTGGAGTGCCAATCAAGCGCTCTACAGCAATTCCCGGTGAAAAATGAAGTAGCCCAAACTTCTCACCTCAAAACCGTCAGAAATTCCTGTGGTAAAGATTGCACATATATGCAAAGTGTTCCTATGACTGAAAGTTACATCATTGACGTTAATGAAAGTTCTAGGAGCCAGGTCTATCGTTTTTGTATGCAGCAAAAAGGCTGGAAACTAAAAACAAATTACTGGCTGTAACCTACCAGAGCCGGGCACTACGCCCTGAAATCATCCTTTAATGAAACCAAAGGTGTTCTAATGTACAGAGCACCTTTGATTTTTTATACCCGCATGTTTGATACAAAACCATCTATCATCCGAGCAAGGTAATCGTTTGCGTCATTAATCCAAAATAACACCAATCCGGTGAGCTACCTCTTCATACGCTTCAATCAAACCACCAAGACTCTGGCGAAAACGATCTTTATCCATTTTATCCATTGTCTGCTTGTCCCACAGGCGGCTGCCATCTGGTGAAAATTCGTCACCTAGCACAACTTTCCCTTTAAACAGGCCGAATTCCAGCTTAAAGTCCACCAAAATTAAACCGGCATCATCAAATAACTTACCCAAAACTTCATTGGCTTGATAGCTCAGGCGCTTCATCTCAGCTAAATGCTCTTTGCTGACCCAACCGAAAGTTTCGCAATAAGATTCATTCACCATCGGATCATGCTTGTCATCATCTTTCAAAAACAGATCAAACAAAGGTGGATTCAGTACCATTCCTTCTTCCACGCCAAGACGCTTCACCAGTGAACCAGCCGCACGATTACGGATAACACATTCAACCGGCACCATATCAAGCTTCTTAACCAGAGATTCATTATCTGACAGTAACTGTTCCAGTTGGGTTGGAATACCCGCTTCTTCCAGCTTACTCATAATGAAGTGGTTAAATTTATTGTTTACCATTCCCTTACGATCAAACTGTTCAATGCGTTCACCATCCAATGCTGATGTATCATTACGGAATTCCAGCACAAGCAAGTCAGGATTATCAGTGGTATACACTGTTTTTGCTTTTCCACGATACAACTCAGCTTTTTTCTGCATATTACACTCCAGAGATATGACATCTTTAAACGGACTATTAAACAAAAAATTTACTTAACTATATACACAATGGATTTCAAGATGCGTCGCGGCGGCAAGAAAGTGCCCCCCCGGGAGCATAGATAACTATGTGACCGGGGTGAACAAACGCAGCCAACAAAGAGGCAACTTGAAAGACAAAGTGTATAAAGGGGCCGAAGCCCCTTTATATATTATTTATTTGTAGCTTTGCTAAATGCTGCTTGTAGCACCGCTACCATTTGATCATTTTCAGACTGAGTCAGCGGTTTCCCTTTTTCGCTGATAAATTGCAGGCTGCTCCGGTTATCCAAATCGCCTACCTGTAATTTATAGTTGCCTTCACTGATAGTTGGTGCTTCCACGCCTAACGCTTTCCAACCGGAAGAAGACAAGCCTTTATAAGTGACTGCTATCGCACCAGTCGAACGGGTACGATCATTCACCTGCATACCTATGCTTTCCAATGCGTAAGGTAGCCTGTTCCAGATTACATTGTATGGTGCACGGACAATCATTTGTGGCAATCCTGAATTATCACCACCACTTTGTACCGATAAAGCACCATCATTTTGCGTATTATGCTGCACTGAAGCTTCTTTTAGATCGTTCAGATAGCTGGTCAGCGCATTCAGCATCAAGGTGTTATAACGCTCGATTTCCAATGGAACACTGACAACTTTATCACCCTGTTCCAGACCTGCGCCTGCAACGGTTAAAACAATCTGGTAGCCCTGCTGAGCCACAGAGATATGATAGCGAACCTTATAAGGAACATTTTCATCTGCCCGAGGCCACAAAATCCAGTCAGTTGTTAATGTCTGGGCTGTGTCATCTTTCTGGCTAATCGGATAACCTTTCTGCGCCAGAAAATTATTTACTTGTGACCACAATTTGCTGTACTCAGGGGTATTTTCAAGCAACAGCTTACTGCTTTGTGCGCTACTTTCAACACGGGAACCCGCCAATAGCGCCACGGCCTGCAACGGTGGGCGTATATCAACCGATTTTCCGACATTCCCCTGTGGAACCACAGAGGGAATATCATATTCACCATTTTGCAGAGGTAAGTTCATCCCAGCAGGAATATTCAATAACTTCAGAGGGGGGGTATCAAGATAAGACTCATCACCACTCACTTGATGTTTATAGCTCTGATCGCTGGAACAGGCTGCCAGCAAAACGACCAATGACAGGCCAGCAACCTTCATGACCTTCGATTTTTGCAATAATGTTGCCATTAAAATTCCCTAAATTTTACAGTAATTCAGCCATTTTCAAGGCGTTCTCAACTGAAATTTGCCCTTCTTGCGTCAGCGGAACCATTGGCAGACGCAATGTATCGCTGGCAATCAGTCCCAGTTTATGACATGCCCATTTAGCTGGTGCCGGGCTAGGTTCAACAAATAGTTTATGATGCAATTCCTGCAGGCTACTGTTCAGGCTACGCGCTTTCGCAAATTCACCACGAGAAGCCAACTCACAAATTTGTGCTATTTCTGCTGCCGCTACATTCGCTGTTACAGAAATTGTTCCTTTTCCACCAAGATACATAAAGTCGAGAAAACTTGCATCATCCCCACTTAGCAGAATAAAACTTTCATCATTCACCAATTCTTGGATTTGGCTGACACGACTTAAGTTCCCCGTTGCTTCCTTGATTGCGACAATATTTTTCAGTTTCGCCAAACGTGCAACAGTCGGTGGCAGCAAATCACATCCGGTACGCGATGGTACATTATACAGAATTTGTGGTAAGTCGGTATTCTCAGCGATTGCTTTATAGTGCTGATACAAACCTTCCTGCGAAGGCTTATTATAATAAGGTGTCACAGACAGGCAACCAACAACACCTGTATTTTCAAAGCATCGGGTCAGCGATATTGCTTCCGCAGTAGCATTCGCACCTGTTCCGGCAATAACAGGAATACGACCATCAGCTAATTCGAGTGTTGTCAGTACAACATCGACATGTTCATCATGGTTAAGCGTGGCACATTCCCCGGTTGTTCCGACAGAAACAATTGATGCCGTACCACTGGCAACATGGTAATCAATCAATTTTTTCAAACTGCTCTTATCAACCCGGCCAGTTGAATCCATCGGTGTGATTATCGCAACCATACTGCCTGTAAAATCGAAGTGACCACTCTCCATTACCATTTCCTCTAAAATGAGTCTTACACTACAAACAAGAAAATCATGGTACTTTCTTGTCATAAGGAAGGAAACTCTTTGGGACTATGATTTCGATGATTTTTGTTAATATCAAGTGTAGACAATTAAACAGAGATTATAATCGTGCTCCATCCTTATAAATGCCATTGACCTTCTCTTGATCATTTTTTATGTTTAGTAGCGACATGTACCCGCAGCCATCGACCATAGATAAGGAAAATCGCTTTGCCGAAATCAAAACAACATTTTTTAGTGCTCACAGCTCTTGGTGTAGACCGCCCCGGGATCGTCAACACCATCACCCGCCTTGTTAATACATGCGGCGGCAATATTGAGGACAGCCGTCTGGCAATGTTTGGCGAAGAATTTACCTTTATTATGCTGCTGTCCGGTAGCTGGAATGCGATTACCCTGATTGAATCTACCCTGCCACAAAGAGCCGCTGAACTCGAATTACTTGTGGTAATGAAACGTACCCGCAGTGGCGCCGCAAAAAAATTTCCCTCAACGATTTCGGTGCGGGTAGATGTGGATGATTCTCCCGGTATTGTCGAGCGTTTTACTAACCTGTTCACAACCCAGAATTTCAATATTGCTGAATTGGTTTCAAAAACTCACCCCGCCACTGAAAATATGCCTGCACGGTTGCAAATCCAAATCACAGGCCATAACCCATTAGATGATAAAGGTGTTGTATTTAAACAAACCTTTCAACAACTCTGTGCAGAATTAAATGCTCAAGGTAGTATTAGCGTACAGGAAGTGTTAGACGACGATTCGGTTGACTGGATAAAAAATAAATAATGATAAAAAAGTAAAATAGATATTTTTAATTAACTGTATCTATAAAAATAGAGAGATAAAGCAATGTCTTATTCAATCGGTGTACTTGCTGGAATGGGACCAAGATCAACAGCACCTTTTATCGATATGCTCGTTAATGCATCCCAGTCTCTTTATGGTGCAAAAAACGATATAGATTTTCCCAAAATGCATATCATCTCTTTACCGACTCCTTTTTATCCGGGGCAAGATATTGATGATGCGAAAATGGTTCAAGCATTACAAGAAGGTATTGCAGATTTAGTTAAAGCAGAAGTCAATCTGATTGTGATTCCCTGCAATATCGCCCACATATATTACAGTGAAATAGAAAAGGCCAGTATCAGTATACCTGTCTTACATATCGCTGATTGTGCACTCCAAAAAATAACATCTGATGACACAAAAATAGCAATCATTGGTACAGAACCCACAATTGAAGCTGGGTTTTATCAGGCCCGTATTCAGTCTGTAGGGAAAGAACCTGTTGTTTCGACAGAATTACGTAATTACACAACAAAACTGCTTACGTTAATTAAAGAGAAAGGGTTTGAGCATGAGGAAGTCGTTACCATCTGGGATACAATACTATCCTATACGCAGGCATTAAAGGTGCATGTATTACTGATTGCCTGTACTGATATCAGCCCCCTTATAAAAAACAAGAGAAACCAGTCAATGAAGATAGTGGACACAGCCTCCAGTCTGGCGGAAGCTACTATTCATTCATTTTATGAATTAAAGAACAACCCGAAAGATTAAAAATCTACATGTAGTGAACATATAAGAATATTAGTGTATAAAACCAGTTAGATAAAAACGACTAAACGGAGAATGCGTGATGAGTCCATTGAAAGCCGGAGATAAGGCCCCCCAATTCAGCCTACCTGACCAAGATGGTGAAAACATTAACTTATCTGACTTCAAAGGTCAGCGTGTTTTAGTTTATTTCTACCCCAAAGCAATGACCCCGGGCTGTACTGTTCAGGCATGTGGTTTACGCGATACGATGGATGAACTGGAAAAAATTAATGTTGCCGTATTAGGCATTAGCACAGATGCTCCCGAGAAATTATCCCGATTTGTTGAGAAAGAAATGCTGAATTTTACTCTGCTTTCCGATGTTAATCATCAAGTTGCCGAACAGTTTGGTGTTTGGGGCAGAAAACAGTTTATGGGAAAAATCTATGATGGCATTCATCGCATCAGCTTCCTGATTGATCCAGCCGGTAATGTCGAACACGTTTTTGATAAATTCAAAACCAGCGATCATCATCAAGTTGTTCTGGATTATCTGCAACAGCATTAATCCTAAGATTTATTGAATGTCACTGATAGCAAGTCATACCGTCCTCCGTCTGACTGACGGAGGATGCCACAGATTCCTATAAAGCAAATTAGCTGTTTTTATGCCTTCCTTGCACAATCAGTGCAATTGCAGAAACTATATGAAGTAACGACATGCGTATAATGTGGCTTGCCATAACAATACCCACATTAACCTTCATCGCCATAGCAGCAAATAACATTGCTTCCATACTGCCGGGGGCCCATGAAAGGATCAGCAAGTGCATTGGATAATCCATCACTTGTGCCGTTATTGCGGAAACTAAAACTGTGACGGTCAGTGCGATAAACACAGACTGTATAGAAGACCAAATATTACTAATCAATGCTGAAAACGGAAACGCACTAAAATACGAACCAATCCTCATGCCCATTAATCCCATTGATAATAAACTGAGCAATTCAGGCAGTTTCAGTGTGACATCAGACAAATAGTGAACAACAATAGCGACAACCAATGAAGTCAGCATATAGGGTGCCGGAATATGTAAACGCTCCAACAAAACGCCGACAATATAACCTCCAGCGGCAATCAGGAACAACCAGCCAATAATGCCGGGTGTGTAAGCAAAAGGTGCCGCTTCAATCACTGGAGGGGGATTTAATCCGGTAATAATCCCGGCAATAATAATCAAAACAACCAAACGAATGGCATGGGAAATAACAATTTTTTGTGGTGGTGTTTTGGAGTGTTCAGTCAGCACTAAGATTGCGGCCAGAGCACCGGGAACAGCGCCTAATACCGATTCTGTCCGCGTCCATCCCATTTTCCGGTGAAACCAAAAATAGCCGACATTAAATTGCAGGATCAGGCAGATTAATAATGCGGGGAGCAACATCAGGATATCCCGTCCTTCTTCCATCGGTAATCCTTTGACCATCAATCCGATAGAACTTCCCAATACAATTTGAACCACCGTCAGGCTATGTTTTGGTGCTGTAAGTGATATTCTCAGCCGGGATGCAATAATCACAGCAGCCATTGCCCCAAACATATACGCCAGAGGTAACCCCAGCAGTGATAAAACCCATCCTAAAAGCATGCAAGGTATAACACTTAACAGTGATTTCACCGCCACTCCTTAGTTCAGTCTGTTTATTTGAATTTTTATCAAAATTACTGGCAACAATTTCAAATTACGACGATAACGCTTCTGATTTATCTTCCGGCCAGACATTAATAACAGCTTTAATCAAAGTCGCCAATGGAATCGCAAAGAAAACGCCCCAGAATCCCCATAATCCACCAAAAATAATGACGGAAATAATGATAATAAGCGGATGAAGATTAACTGCCTCGGAAAATAAAATAGGAACAAGCAGATTGCCGTCTAATCCCTGCACTACCAGATAAGCAATAAATAATGACCAAAAATCTGCGCCTAATCCCCACTGAAATAGCGCTACCACAATGACAGGAATAGTCACTATTACCGTGCCGACATAGGGAATTAAAACAGATAAACCAACCAGAACAGCAAGTAACAGGGAATAATGCAACTCAAAGAAAGCAAATACAGCATAAGTACAAATGGTTAAAATAACCATCTCCACGACTTTTCCCCGAATATAATTCGTAATCTGCTGATTCATTTCATGCCATAATTGCCCGGCTAAACCGTGATTACGCGGTAATATACGCTGGAATGCCGCTACCATTTTATTTTTATCCTTCAACAGGAAAAATACCATTAAAGGAACAATAATCAGATAAATAGAAAGCGTCATCAGGCCAATCAAAGAAGCGACAGAAAATTTAAATACCGATTCTCCCGCTAAAGAAAACTTATTGCGCAGATTTTCGGCAAACATATCAATGATACCGGCATCAACTAAAACAGGGTAACGAGAGGGAAAAGTCCGGGCGTATTCCTTGAAGCGATTAAGCATATTTGGCAAATCGGAAAACAGATTTAAGCCCTGTTGCCAGACTGTTGGGGCTACAATCAGGATAATCAGTGCACTTATTCCCATAAAAATAGCTAGTACGATTGTCACTGAAAGAGTACGGCTACAACCCAGTTTTTCTAATTTTACCGTCGGCCATTCCAATAAATAAGCCAACACAATTGCAGCAAGAATAGGAGCTAAAATACCATTGAAAAAATAAATTATGCCAAAGCCAGCCAGCAAAATGAATGATAGTGCAGCAATTTGCGGATCAGCAAAACGGCGGCGATACCATTGCATGACCATATCCAACATAGATCAAACTCCTTAATAACAATACTTAATGACTATTTTACTAAAAGTGCTTACGGCTGATCGATTTTAAGTTAACCTTAGCTATCATACACGTATCCTGAAATTGATAGCTAACTGGGCACAGCATTTTATAAAAATCGTTTTATGAGAATCGCTCTATGAAAAAAACATCGACTAAATCCCTGATAGCGATACTGATCGGTCTGACACTATTTGGCAATAGCCCGGCGTACTCTGTACCTACTGAAGAATCATTACCAGATATTGGTACCACTGCTGCATCCACGCTCAGTACCAATCAGGAGATAGAGATGGGTGATTTCTATATCCGTGAAATACGTGCTGAAACCCCCTTAATTTATGATCCGCTCCTAACACAATATATTAATAAATTAGGTCAGAGGCTCGTCAATCATGCTGATGCAGTGAAAACACCGTTTCACTTTTATATCGTCAATAATCCTAACATTAATGCGTATGCCTTTTTCGGCGGCAACGTTGTACTGCACTCGGCTCTGTTCCGTTACAGCCGGAATGAAAGTGAACTGGCCTCAGTTATGGCCCATGAAATATCTCATGTCACTCAGCGTCATTTGGCCCGTATGATGGAAGATACACAGCGAAAAGCACCACTGGCATGGGCTGGCACACTAGGATCTATCCTACTACTAATGGCTAATCCTCAAGCGGGAATGGCAGCCCTGAGTGGTACGCTGGCTGGTTTTTCACAAGGAATGATCAGCTTCACCCGTGAAAATGAACAGGAGGCAGACCGTATCGGCATGCGGATATTAAGCCGGGCTGGGTTTGATCCTTATGGAATGCCTAATTTTATGCAAACGTTGAGTGAGCGAACTTTACACAATTCAGAAATTCCAGAAATTTTATATACCCACCCACTCCCTGATAGCCGCTTAGCTGACGCCCGCAACAGAGCCAATCAATACCCGAAAAAATCAATTCCGGAATCCCAAGAATATCTACTGGCCCGTGTGCGGATTCTGACACTAGAATCCACACTAAGCTCGGCCTATGTTGAAGACCTACTCAATAAGTACAGCCACGGCACACCAAAAGAACACATTGCGGCCTCTTATGGACGGACTCTTCTACTGACTAAACAGAAAAAATATGCCGAGGCCAGAAAAACACTCACCCCGTTATTGAATAACCAACCAAATAATATCTGGTTTATTGATGCAATGACGGATATTGATATTGAACAAACACAATATGAGCAGGCGATTACCCGATTACAGCAGGCATTACAAAAGAATAAAGATAACCCCGTACTACAAATCAATCTTGCTAACGTGTATATCGAAGCCAAACAGTACCCGAAAGCATCGCAACTGCTATTCCAATACACCTTCAACCATCCGGATAGCTTAACGGGTTGGTCATTAATGGCTGAAGCAGCAAGTAAACAAGGGAAACGCAGTGAAGAACTGTCAGCTTACGCCGAGACAATGGCATTACAGGGTAAATTTGATATGGCAATCAATTATCTCAGCCAGGCCAGTGCATTAGTCAAACTGAACAGCTATGATCAGGCCCGTTACGATGCTCGTATCGACCAGTTACGTAAGCTGCAACAGCGTTATAGCCAATATAAGAAATGAGGTTCTTTTATATGCAACATGTTATTTTTTATCATAACCCTCGCTGTTCAAAAAGCCGGGAAACGCTGAAATTAGTTCAGGAACTCGGCATTACACCAGAAGTTATTCATTATCTCGATACCCCCCCAACGGCAGAACAACTGGCCGTTTTACTGAAGCAACTGGGGTTCGATGATGCCCGCCAATTAATGCGAACAAAAGAAGAGCGGTATAAAGAACTAGGGCTTGATAATAGTGAACTCACACAAGAAGCCTTACTGCAGGCAATGGCTGATAATCCTAAACTCATAGAACGCCCGATTGTTGTTGCAGGAGATAAAGCTCGTTTAGGGCGGCCACCAGAGCAGGTCAAAGAGATTTTGGAAAATTAACCATTAAAAAAGTGATAGGGAAGCCGACTGTGTACCTCTATCACTTTTTTTCTGATCTGGCGTATTAAAGATCAAGAATATCTTTTACAAATGGGATCGTCAGTTTGCGTTGCGCCACAATAGAAGCGCGGTCAAGCTCATCCAACGTTCTGAACAGCGTCTGCATTTCTCTGTCAAGCCGCTTTAACACAAAACGCCCCACATCTTCAGGTAATTCAAATCCCCGTAACTTAGCTCTCAATTGCAATGCCTGAATTTTTTCATCATCAGACAAAGGCTGCAATTTATAGATCTGACCCCAATCAAGCCGGGATGCCAAATCTGGCAATGTTAAATTAATTTGCCGGGGTGGACGATCTCCTGTGATCAACAGACAGGTTTTGCCAATCTCTACAATTCGGTTATAAAGATTAAAAATAGCCATTTCCCATACCGGATCACCTGCGATACATTCAACATTATCAATACACACCAATGATAAATGTTCCATACCATCAAGAACTTCCGGAACAAAATATGCACGTTTATCGAGTGGCACGTATCCAACAGCCTCTCCTTGCTGGGATAGTTCGGCACAGGCTGCATGAAGCAAATGACTCTTGCCCCCGCCATCGCGGGACCAAAAATAGATATAACTGCCATGTGACTGACTAATAGCCAATTTTATTGCGGCTAATAAAGAAGAATTCTCGCCTGCAAAAAAACTGGCGAATGTTTCATCATCTGGCAAATATAAGGGCAATGAAAGCTGCGCCGGTGTATTCAGAAGCACCTCAAACAGAATGGATAACGAACAGAATTAAGTTTACCATAGAAACCAAGTTTACCACAAAAAACGATAACAAATGAAATGAATACTCAGTTTAAGGTGATAACTGTTGATGACATCCGTTTTTTCATGAAAAAAGTCAAAGAGCTTATAAGAAATTATTTTTTAATTCAAATTATTATTGACATATATTCAATGTGATTTACTTCTTTTTTCAGAACGTTATTTATACTTCTTACCAAAAATACTCTTCGCCAAAAACTACTTTTAAAATCATCATTGACGGTGTCATTAAAAGTATAGTACAAGACTAAAGAAAGCCTGTGGTTATCATATCATCATTTGATGATTAAGGAACTTACCATGAATATAGAAAATATTTTAGCGCGTGTTGTTATACGAGCAAAGGGTACATTTGGAAAAGACTCAGCAACCCATATCTGCTTAGGCACAAAAAATATAGAAGGAATGACGATTGAAGAAAAGAATAATAGAAAAACACTATTTAACTCAGCCTATAAACATTACGAAAATACAAAAAGTATACGTGACAGGCTTAAGAAAAAAGATATCTCTTATTGTCATGCCTATTTTACTATTAATAAATTCAAAAGAAGTCTTACTGGAAATTGTCAAGAGCGGAGCCAATATGTCTTTCATGAATTAATGAAATTTCATTCATTTGAAATTTTTAATTTTTATATAAAAAAAGATAAGAACCCAACCTATATTGCTCTATGTGCGGCTCCTCAGCCTTATGATCATGCTTTTATTATGATACATCATCCCACCACTAAGCAGAAACACCCATTGAGAGAATTAAAAACTCTTCCGCCTGAAGCTTGGATTTGTGACCCGTGGGCCGAGATTATCTGTAAAGGTTCGCAATATCCAGATAACTGGAAGAAAAAAATGGAGGAATGGGAGAGGGATAGTCATTATGTATTATCAACCGATAGCTCACAACTTAAAGAAAATACACCCGATAAATATAACACACTTTTCTCTCCTTTACGTGAGCATGTGTTGAATGCAATATCTTTCAATTACGAATTTCGACTTATTAATGTAGCCTTTATTGATGATAAAGGTAATCTTTATAATATAGTTCATAATAATGATAAATGTGAAACAGTTGCTTATAATATCTCTGAAATGAATAATATGACTTATGCAGAAATGAATAAATATTATAAATAATAATCAACAGAAAAAACAGCAGAGCTAAAAAACAGGAAACTGAAAAGTATTTTTAATTAATAACATTTAATTTATTTTATCAGATTGAGAAATGATCAGAGCACTCGCTTCTTTCAAAACTTCAATAATTTCATCTTTATCTAAATCTCCCTCAATAGAGAGGGAACTACCATCACTTTTAGTGACAGATATTTTTAGATTACGTTCACCACCTAAAATCGCAATTAGTGATTTTCTTAAACCATCAAGATATCTTAAATTATCTTTAATAAAAGTAAGTGTTCGTTTAGCTATATTGAGTGTTTTCACATCTGAGCTTATTGAATTAACTTCTATATTAAATTTTTCAAGCTCTGTATAAAACTCTTTTTCTAATGATTTATCTATATAGAGAGTAATATTATTTATGTTTTCCATTTTATCCCCTACTATTCTTTATCTTTTAGTGTTTATACTTACCAGTATAGTAAAAGATTTTGATAAAAAGATAGCAAATCGATGAGTGAAAATGAGGTAAAATTAGGCAACTATACGAATATCAAGAAAAATTAGTCAGTATTTTTTCCAATAAAAAAATAAGAGAAAGAGTCCGTTGCAAAACTCTTTCTCTTAAAGGAAAGCCAATACAAGTTATTTTATGATTTCACTCGCTTTTTTATCATCATTGAGTGATTCCACAGAAGAATTAATATACGGCTCATCCGGGCGAATGATACTAATTAATTTGAAAATCAGGCTCATACCAATCCCAACTACCGTTGCCAGCGCCATCCCTTTCAGCTCTGCTGCACCAATTTGGATCTTTGCACCACTCACGCCAATAATCAGAATAACAGAAGTCAGGATCAGGTTCTGAGCTTTACTGTAATCTACTTTAGAATCAATCAACACCCGTATACCAGATGCACCGATCACACCATACAACAGCAAGGATACGCCTCCCATTACCGGAACCGGAATGATCTGGATCGCAGCCGCCAGTTTACCGACACAAGAGAGTAAAATCGCCAGAATCGCGGCCCCACCAATCACCCATGTGCTGTATACGCGTGTCAGAGCCATTACACCAATATTTTCACCATAAGTGGTATTCGGTGTTGAACCAAAAAATCCTGAGATAATCGTTGAAAAACCATTAGCAAACATTGAACGATGCAATCCCGGATTTTTCAGCAAATCTTTTTGCACTATATTCGCTGTCACAACTAAATGACCAACATGCTCCGCAATGACAACCAGTGCCGCAGGCAAAATCGTCATAATTGCAAACCACTCAAAACGCGGAGTATAAAAAGTCGGCAATGCAAACCACGGCGCTTCACGCACTGGTGTAAAATCCACGACTCCCATAAAAAAGGATAACGTATAACCCACCAGCACCCCGATCAGGATTGGAATGATCGCCATAAAACCGCGGAACATGACTGAACCCAATATTGTCACAGCCAGTGTCACCATTGAGATGATCAGATTCGTCGTATTAACATCCGTTCCCGCAGCCGGACGTAGCCCGGCCATATCAGCGGCAACCCCTGCCAGCTCCAGACCAATCACGGCAACAATGGCTCCCATTGCCGCAGGAGGAAACATCACATTAAGCCAGCCTCTTCCCGCGATTTTAACAATCAGGGAAACCAGACAGAACAGCAATCCACAGACAATAAACCCGCCCAATGCCAGTTCATACCCTAAAGGCAACAGCAATAATACAGGAGATATAAAGGCAAAACTGGAGCCTAAATAAGCCGGGATCCTTCCTTTACAAATGAACAGATAAAACAGAGTTCCGATACCATTAAACAATAAAATTGTGGCGGGATTAATTTTAAACAGAATGGGAACCAGAACGGTTGCGCCAAACATAGCAAATAAATGTTGCAAACTTAATGGAATGGTCTGCCTTAACGGTGGCCTTTCATCTACCCCAATAGTCCGACGGGTCACTATTTATGTCCTCTTATGTTTTACTAGGAACCAAAAAAAAGCCGACTTTTCAGCCGGCTAAAAATATTATTTTGTACCAAATATCTTATCGCCTGCATCCCCCAGGCCAGGAACAATATACCCATGTTCATTAAGGCGCTCATCAATTGATGCAGTATATAATTCAACATCAGGATGTGCTTTTTCCAAAGCGGCAACCCCTTCTGGCGCTGCAACCAGAACCAAAACCTTAATAACAGGGCATCCTGCTTTTTTCAGCAAGTCAATGGTGGCAATCATAGAGCCACCTGTTGCCAGCATCGGATCAACAATCAACGCCATACGCTCATTGATATCAGAAACCAGTTTCTGAAAATAAGGTACAGGTTCAAAGGTTTTTTCATCACGATAAACACCAACAACACTGATGCGGGCACTCGGAATATTTTCCAGAACACCATCCATCATTCCCAGACCTGCACGCAGGATAGGCACTACAGTAATTTTCTTCCCTTTAATCTGGTCTATTTCTACCGGACCACACCATCCCTCGATGGTCACTTTCTCAGTTTCTAAATCAGCAGTTGCTTCATATGTCAGAAGACTTCCCACCTCTGAAGCCAGTTCACGAAAGCGCTTAGTGCTTATATCATGATCACGCATCAGGCCCAGTTTATGTTTAACGAGTGGGTGTTTAACCTCAACGATCTTCATGGGTTTCTCCTACTGTATATAGCCGGCAGATAAAAAAATCGCGGGATTATACCTCCTTTTTGCTATCAGACAACTATCAATATATTGATTTTTAGCAACTACAAGTCATTTTTTTCTCTTTTTTATCCACAATAAACCTGCATAAAGCTATCGCAAACGTTTGCCTTGGCTGTTAGAATTATTCCGTTCTGTTTTATTCATTCAAATGCAACCGCCTGGGAGCTACGCAGTGACCAACAAAACCTCTCTTAGCTATAAAGACGCTGGTGTCGATATTGATGCTGGTAATGCCTTAGTCAATCGTATCAAAAGTGTAGTGAAACAGACCCGACGCCCTGAAGTGATGGGGGGATTGGGTGGCTTCGGCGCATTATGTTCTCTGCCACAAAAATATCGTGAGCCTGTTTTAGTTTCCGGCACAGATGGTGTGGGGACTAAATTGCGTCTGGCCATGGATCTGAAACGCCACGATACAATCGGCATTGATTTGGTCGCCATGTGCGTCAACGATCTAGTGGTTCAGGGGGCTGAACCTCTGTTCTTCCTTGATTACTATGCAACGGGTAAATTAGATGTTGATACCGCATCGAGCGTTATAACTGGCATCGCGGAAGGCTGCAAACAAGCAGGCTGTGCGCTGGTCGGCGGAGAAACAGCTGAAATGCCGGGTATGTATCAAGGTGAAGATTACGATGTTGCTGGCTTCTGTGTCGGTGTGGTTGAAAAATCAGAAATCATTGACGGCAGTAAAGTTCAGGTTGGAGATTCACTCATAGCACTGGCATCCAGCGGGCCACACTCCAATGGTTATTCACTGATCCGTAAAATCCTTGAAGTGAGCCAGACTAATACCGAGACAACTGAGCTGGAAGGTAAAACATTGGCTGATCATCTTCTCGCTCCAACCCGTATTTACGTTAAACCACTGCTTGAACTGATTGAAAAATTTGAAATTCATGCAATTTCCCATCTTACAGGTGGTGGTTTCTGGGAGAATATTCCCCGCGTTCTGCCTGAAAATATGCAGGCAAAAATCGATGCCACCAGCTGGCAATGGCCTGCTATTTTTACATGGCTGCAACAAGCCGGCAATGTCAGCGACCATGAAATGTACCGTACATTTAACTGCGGCGTCGGCATGATAATTGCCCTGCCTCAGTCTCAGGCAGCACAGGCAATTGAATGGCTGAATCAAGCGGGCGAAAACGCGTGGCAAATCGGTAGCATCACTGAATCTGATCATAGCGGGCAACAAGTTACGATCAGTGAATAAAAGCCATTTAATAGAAAGTGATCCAATGAAGACGATGAAAAAAATTGCGGTCTTAATTTCTGGTAATGGCAGTAATCTGCAATCCATCATTGATGCCTGCCAGCAAAACCGGATTAATGGTCAGATCTGCGCTGTATTCAGCAATAAAGCTGACGCTTATGGTCTGCAACGCGCTGAAGAATCAGCTATTCCAGCCCATTTTCTTAATCCAAAAGAATATTCTGGTCGCACAGATTATGACTCAGCACTGCTTACGGCTATTGATCAATATCAGCCCGATTTAGTCGTTTTAGCGGGTTATATGAGGATTCTGTCATCCGGCTTTGTACAGCATTATCGAGGGCGACTGCTCAATATTCACCCTTCCCTGCTACCGAAATATCCCGGTTTGCATACTCATCGTAAGGCGATAGAAAACGGCGATCAGGAACACGGTACTTCTGTCCATTTTGTTACCGAGGAGCTTGATGGTGGCCCTGTTATCTTACAGGCCAAAGTACCCATTTTTGCAGAAGACCAAGAAGAGGAAGTTATTCGACGCGTACAAACTCAGGAGCATAATATTTACCCGCTGGTTATTGGCTGGTTTCTGGAAGGGCGTTTAAGCATGGGCAACAATACCGCCATTCTGGATGGAAAAGTACTTTCTCCACAAGGATACGCTTCAGACTAATCGATATAATTAATTCCACACTTTATTATTAGTTCCAAAACTACAGCATTGTGTTAAGGTTAGTTAATTAAGCTAAACTTAATCATATTAAGGTAAAAATAATTAGCCGGACACCTTGCTGTACTTTATTACTTCATAATATTCTCTTTTATAAAAATCAGAACTAAATCATCCTACATTAAAAACACTGAGGTATCTCATGTCCAGTGGTTCCGAAAACCCACCTGTAAACCTACGTCCACTTGAGCGGGAAGATCTCCCTTTCGTCCACCAGCTTGATAATAATGCCAGTGTCATGCGCTACTGGTTTGAAGAACCTTATGAGGCTTTCGTTGAATTATGCGATCTCTATGACAAACATATCCATGACCAAAGTGAACGCCGTTTTATTATTGAGAGTATGAATTCCAAAGTCGGTCTGGTGGAACTAGTGGAAATTGATTATGTCCACCGTCGGGCTGAGTTTCAGCTCATTATTGCGCCGGCTTATCAGGGGCAAGGCTATGCAACGGAAGCAGTTAAACTTGCGATGGAGTACGCATTTTCAGTACTAAACCTCTATAAACTCTATTTAATCGTTGATAAAGAAAACGAAAAAGCAATTCATATATACAATAAACTGGGGTTTTATACAGAAGGAGAACTTATTGATGAGTTCTTTGTAAATGGCTCTTATCATACGGCTATCCGAATGTGTACTTTCCAGCATCACTATTTTGCTAACAAAATTCGGCATTCCCAGAGTAAAAAGCAGCACTGTTAACCAATGGACCCAATGGAGTAGTAATGTCCCACGACCGCCTCTATACAGAAAAAGAACTCAGCTGGCTCTCTTTCAATGAACGTGTGCTTCAGGAAGCGGCTGACAAAAGTAATCCACTTATTGAAAGAATGAGGTTTTTAGGGATCTACTCCAATAATCTGGATGAGTTTTATAAAGTCCGTTTTGCTGATGTAAAACGTCGCATTCTGATCAGTGAAGAAGCCCGTGGCTCTGCAACGGGTGCCCGGCAATTATTAAAAAAAATTCAGGCGAAAGTTGCCAAAATCGATCAGGAGTTTGATGAACTCTATAACGATTTGCTGTTGGAAATGGCGCGCAATCAGATTTTCCTCATTAATGAACGGCAGATATCCCCTAATCAGCAAATCTGGCTACGGCAGTATTTCCGCCAGCATTTACGTCCACACATTACGCCTATCGTTATCAATCCGGAAACTAATCTGGTTGAATTTTTAAAAGATGATTACACCTATTTAGCGGTGGAAATTATCCGTGGGCAGGAAACCAAATACGCGTTGCTGGAAATTCCTTCCGATAAAGTTCCCCGTTTCGTTAATTTGCCGCCTGAAATGCCCAAAAGGCGCAAATCAATGATCCTGATTGATAACATTCTGCGCTACACACTGGATGAGATTTTTAAGGGCTTTTTTGATTACGACACGCTAAGTGTTTACTCCATGAAAATGACCCGTGATGCGGAATACGATTTAGCAACGGAAATGGAATCCAGCCTGCTGGAATTAATGTCTTCAACACTGAAACAAAGGCTGACAGCCGAGCCTGTCCGTTTTGTTTATCAACGCGATATGCCTGATGAAATGGTCGAATTATTGCGCAACAAGCTGGGGCTTTCCAACGATGACTCCGTCATTGCCGGCAGCCGTTATCACAATTTCAGAGATTTCATTAAATTCCCCAATGAAGGAAACCGAACCCTGCTGAATAAACCTATGCCCCGGTTACGCCATACCTGGTTTGATCATTTCCGCAATGGTTTTGATGCTATCCGTGAACAAGATGTATTACTTTATTATCCTTATCACACTTTCGAACATGTACTGGAATTACTGAGGCAGGCATCATTCGATCCAAGCGTATTATCGATAAAAATCAATATATACCGGGTTGCGAAAGACTCACGTATAGTTGAATCCATGATCCATGCAGCCCACAATGGCAAAAAAGTGACAGTGGTCGTGGAATTACAAGCCCGCTTTGATGAAGAAGCCAATATTCACTGGGCAAAACGCCTGACTGAAGCAGGTGTACATGTCATTTTCTCGGCTCCCGGCCTGAAAATTCATGCCAAGTTGTTCATCATTTCACGTCTTGAAGGGAGTGAAATTATCCGTTATGCCCATATCGGCACAGGGAATTTCAATGAAAAAACAGCCCGCTTATATACCGACTATTCCCTACTGACAGCCAAACCCGAAGTTACCAATGAAGTACGCCGGGTATTTAACTTTATTGAAAACCCTTATCGGCCGGTGACATTTGAGAATTTGATGGTTTCTCCCCAAAACTCACGGGCTATGCTCAATAAATTAATTGATCAGGAAATTGAAAATGCCAGAGCAGGAGAAATTGCGGGTATCACTCTGAAAATAAATAATCTGGTAGATAGAGAATTAGTAGATCGCCTATACGATGCCTCTGAAGCTGGCGTCAAAGTACGGCTTCTGATCCGGGGCATGTGTTCTCTGGTTCCCGGTCAGCCCGGTTTTAGTGAAAATATTCAGGTTACGAGTATTGTCGATCGTTTTCTTGAACATGATCGGGTTTATGTTTTCACTAATAAAGGGGATGAGAAAATCTTCCTTTCTTCCGCAGACTGGATGACACGGAACATTGATTATCGTATAGAAGTTGCCGTTTGCCTGCTTGACCCACTGTTAAAACAGCGTGTTCTCGATATTCTGGAATTACAGTTTAGTGATACGGTCAAGGCACGTTATATTGATAAAGAATTAAGCAATAGGTATGTCCCACGAGGGAATAAACGTAAAATTCGTGCACAAACCGCCATTTACGATTACCTGAAGAATCTGGAACAGCCTGAATCAAGAGTTTAATTTATGCCGTTGAAACACGATACACCAACGCCTAAACCGCTGGAAATTGCAACCATCGATTTGGGTTCCAATAGTTTTCATATGGTTATCGCCCGTATTGTAAATGGGGCACTACAAGTTATCGGTCGCCTGAAAAAACGAGTTTACCTTGCTGATGGATTCAACGATAAAAATGAACTGAGTGAAGAAGCTATCAAGCGTGGCCTTGAAAGCCTTTCGTTATTCGCTGAACGATTACAAGGTTTCTCCGCAGAAAATGTCTGCCTTGTAGGAACTCACAGTTTACGGGAAGCAAGTAATGCTGAAGAGTTTCTGCAACGAGCCAAAGAAGTCATCCCCTATCCCATTGAGATTATTTCCGGTCATGAAGAAGCCCGTTTAATTTTTATGGGCGTAGAACATACTCAGCCCGAAAAGGGTCGTAAGCTGGTGATTGATATTGGTGGCGGCTCCACCGAACTGGTTATTGGTGAAGGCTTCGAACCTCTTCTCATCGAAAGCCGCCGCATGGGGTGTGTAAGTTTTGCCCGGCAGTTTTTTCCTGATGGGGTAATAAATGAACACAACTTCCGTAAAGCACGGCTTCAAGCGGAACAAAAACTGGAAAATCTCATCTGGCAATTCCGTACAAAAGGCTGGGATTTTGCTCTGGGGGCGTCGGGCACGATTAAGGCCGTGCATGAATTATTGGTTGAATTGGGTGAAAAAGATGGCCTGATTACACCTGAACGGCTTCAGATGCTGGTCAAAAGAGTACTGAAATACAAAAATTTTAACTCGCTGGATCTGCCCGGCTTATCGGACGATCGCAAACAAACTCTGGTTCCCGGTCTGGCTATCCTGTGTGGTATATTCGACGCCCTGAATATTCAGGAATTATGCTTATCTGACGGAGCTCTACGTGAAGGCGTTCTTTACGAAATGGAAGACCGTTTCCGCCATCTGGATATCCGCCAGAGAACCGCCAAAAGTCTTGCTGATCATTATAATATCGATCGCGAACAGGCAAGTCGTGTCTGGGATACAGCTAAGTCACTGTATGATCAGTGGGCTACACAAAACCCGAAACGGGTGCATCCACAACTGGAGTCTATTCTGCTCTGGGCTGCCATGCTACATGAGGTTGGCTTAAGTATTAATCTGAGTGGCCTGCAACGGCACTCTGCCTATATTCTGCAACATACTGATTTGCCGGGTTTCAACCAAGAACAGCAGTCATTACTGGCAACACTGGTTCGTTATCACCGCAAAGCGGTTAAAGTTCATGAGCACCCTCGTTTCTATTTGTTTAAGAAAAAGCAATATCTTCCTATGCTCCAGATATTAAGATTAGCAACACTGCTGAATAATCAGCGTCAGTCCACCACAACACCTGAGTCACTGAGGCTGGAAACGGATCATGGGCACTGGATACTTTCTTTCCCGAGAAACTATTTAACTCAAAATACACTGATGCAACTGGATTTAGAAAAAGAGCAAGCTTACTGGGGTGATGTGGCAGGCTGGCATCTACATATCCAAGAGGAATCAACTTAACGATATCGTATTATGAAAAAGAAAAAGAAAACCGCTCAGATTACAAAATTAATTCTGCTTATCAGCTTTCTGATTTTATTCGGGCGTTTTATCTATTCATCAATTGCAGCGTTAGAACATCATCAGCAAAAAAAGCAAAATATGATGGAACAAAGCAGCGCTCTTAAGACAAAATAACATCATCCCTGATAGTGTAATTTTGGCAAAACCTAAAGGTCATATAATGTTACAGCCAGCCTTTAAACCCGATAATACGAACGTTGCCAACCAACATTCGCAAAAGCTGGCTCTTGCTCGCCAGCACCTTTTTTCTCTGTTAATTAACGATAAGCTATTCGTTGATACATTATTAGGTCAGGCTGATGCACATGCAAAGATTAGCAATGATCTGCTACTCGAAAAAATTGAAGAAGTCCGTTCTTTACTGACCAGCCTGCATGCAGCAGATATTGCAGACATTCTGGAGGCACTGCCTTATGATGAGCGCCTTGCTTTATGGCGGCTCATTGACAACAACCAACGTGGTGAAGTTTTAGTAGAAGCTTCAATCCCTGTCTGGGATAACTTAATTAAGGATATGTCCGATCTCGCGCTACTTAGAGCAATCGGTACACTGCACGTCGATGAACAGGCTTATATTGTCGAACACCTTCCCCGTGATACCACACACCGTTTGCTGACCTATCTGGAACCCAGCCAACGCAATCGAATCCGGGAAGTATTGCAATATCACAAAGACAGCATCGGCCAGATGATGGACTTTGAATTTGTAACTGTACGCGGCAATGTTACGCTCAGTACCGTTCAGCGTTTTCTGCGCTCCCGTGGTTCTATTCCTGCAACAACGGATAAAATCTTTGTTATTGACCGTAAAAACCGGCTTCAGGGAGAACTTGCGCTCACTACCCTGTTAACCAACGCCCCCGATAAATTAGTCGCTGAAGTGATGAACATAGATACCGTAACTTTTCTGCCGGAGCAAAAAGGTGAAGACGCAGCCAGTGCGTTCGAACGTTATGACCTGATTTCCGCGGCGGTTGTGGATAATAACGGCCGTCTGATGGGACGTCTGACTGTTGAGGATATCGTCGATACCTTAAGCGAAGAAACAGATACCAATATCCGGCGTATGGGTGGCCTGAGCCGTGAAGAAGATGTTTTCGCTCCGGTTGGACAGGCAGTAAAAACCCGCTGGGCATGGCTAGCTATTAATCTGTGCACTGCATTCGTTGCTTCACGGGTTATCGGTCTGTTTGAGCATACAATTTCTCAGCTTGTTGCGCTTGCCACACTGATGCCTATCGTGGCAGGTATCGGAGGGAATACCGGTAATCAGACCATCACTATGATCGTGCGGGCACTGGCACTCCATCAAATCCGGACAGGGAGTTTTCCTTATATTTTATTAAGGGAACTGGGTGTTGCCCTGATAAACGGTATTATTTGGGGAGGAATTATGGGGCTTGTCACTTATCTGCTCTACGGTGACCCAGCAATGGGCGGAGTGATGACCATGGCAATGATACTCAACCTGCTGATGGCTGCCCTGATGGGTGTGCTGATCCCTTTTATTATGATGAGACTAGGCAGAGATCCTGCTATTGGCTCCAGTGTGATGATAACTGCGATTACTGATACCGGTGGTTTTTTTATCTTTTTAGGACTGGCAACCCTATTTTTGGTTTAATGCGTAACAGGTTACTTTAAAAAAACACCGATTGGCTTAACCCGCATTTAACGCGGGTTAATATTTACCATTTAAAAATACTTTGATGGTTATGAAAAATCATTTGATTGGCTTCTCATAATTTTATAATTGATGAAAACCAATAAACTATTCAATAGGCTTTTCAGTATAGTATCTTATTAACTCACTGTGCTTATTAATTATTTCCATTTTTCTGGGATCATCTTTGTATTTCTCCTTCAATTCATAAAATAATTTATTGGCTTTTTTACAATATATATTAATCTCATCTTCTAGTAATCGCTTTCTTTCATCAGACAGATCGCTATCCCATTCACCTGCAATATATTCACAATATTCAGTTTTTTTATGTATTCATGCAAATCTTTTGGCATATTATTTTTTGATGCCCATGAGACCCTATGTAGGCAGAAAAAAATCACACACGATATTATTATCTTTTCCATTTTATTGTTAATTTTCCATGCCCAATGCATTAGGAAAGCTCTCTCTGGGTATCTCACAGTGAGGATATTATTATCTCTGGTACCTGATTTTTTTCATTGCCACGCTTAAATCTCCTATACAGGTGGGGCAATGAAACGCCGATTGAATTTATCGGCGTTTTGGCAGTTATTACATTAACTCAGTATCAATAGACTCTTTCGTCCCAGACACTATACCCCGATGTTCCTGCCATATGATGGCGGCTGATAATATCTTTATATTTAACAGAAACAATCTCTTCCGGTTGTGCTTCCGCATGGTTGATACTGTGCGGATAATTCGGTGATAACTCAATAATTGTCGCATCACGACACTCAATTGAGTAATAGAGTTCCTGAGAACCTAATTGTGAGGTGCGATAAAAATCAAATTTCAGATTCAAACTTTCATTATCCGAAATTGCCATCATTAATAACGGTGATGACTTATCCTGCGGCTTTACAAATACAATTGGACTATGGTTAACATTTTGTTCTCTGTGAATAGAATGATGAAGATTTAATACAAAAATTTCATCTTCATGACCTGCCTGATACTTATTGCCAATGGATTCAACTGAAGAGCAACCTTGTGAAATCAACCCTTGTTTGTTTCCTTGCAAGGTTAAATAGATCATATTCGCCATGATAACTTCCTGTTTTGTTAAGGTTTTAATAACTATCAATCGCTTCTGATATAGTCTGGAACACCACATTTTTCCAGGAAAAACGTGACTAAAATCACAATTCCTTAAACCAAACTATATTTTCATTGTTGCTAATTATAGCGACTCACTTTATCAGCGATCATGCAATATTATACCAACGAAAAACAAGATAGGATATGTGCATTATTTGATAATTTACTCAGTATGACTTCGGTTTTTATAAGTATCAACTGTACTATGAACACTAATAACAAAATAAAATCTAACAGATTGTTATTTTTTATAAGTCTATCTGAATAGACATATCGTACTCATCAAGTATTTTTATTTTATCAATATCATCTTTGTATTTATTTTTTAGTTTATTATGTAAAATTTTTGATTTTTTGCAATATTCTGCTGAACCTTCTTCTATTTCTTTTTTACGATCTTCAGGAAGAGAATTATCCCATTCATTAGAAAAATATTGACAAGTTTCTATACTATCTATGTATTCCTGAATATCTATCGGGATTTCGCTTTCTGATGTAAATGAATAACCAGAATAAAGTGAAATGATAATACCTAATATTATTGATTTTTTCATATTTTCCATCTCATTATGCTATATTTATTGTTGTTAAATTTAATAATCACCCCTGATGAAAGACACTTTATCATATATCACCTATGTTAATGGATGTTTTACATGCTCTCTCGCCCTCCATGGCTTCGAATTTCTCATAAAAAGTTCTACTTTATCTCATTGACACAATTTCCATATTTTCTCCATGATTGGCAATTTCTCTCCAAGTACACTAATTAAATATATATTTACACTAATTTAGCATAAGATGCTTGTGTGGCTGATTATCGGTGCAATATTAAGAGAATGTCGAATATATGAGCAATAAACGTCGTACCTACTTTTTTTGTTTTGCTGCGTTAGTCGTTGTCATCGCAGCAGTTTTTTTTACATGGAACCATTTCAAAACATCACAAAAGTCCGGCCCACAACAGAATTTAGCCGCAGTTCCCCCCCGCCCTGTTCAGGCGGCTACCGCTAAAATGGAATCCGTGCCCCACTATCTGGTCGGGTTAGGAACGGTTCAGGCGGCGGATACAGTCAATGTCACCAGTCTGGTGAGCGGGCAATTGATCGCCCTGCATTTTGTAGAAGGCCAACAGGTGAAAAAAGGGGATTTACTGGCAGAAATTGATCCCCGTCCTTATCAGGTCAGGCTGGCAAAAGCACAAGGCCAATATGTTAAAGATCAGGCGATGCTGGCCAATGCCGAGCAGGATTTAGCCCGCTATCAACAACTGGCAAAAAGTAAATTAATTTCTCAACAGGATCTGGATAAACAGCACGCTTTAGTTCGTCAATATAAGGCCGCCCTCAAAAGTGATCAGGCCGATATTGATGAACAAAAACTCCAATTAACCTACAGCCGTATCACAGCCCCCATTTCAGGTCGTATTGGTCTGAAACGGATAGATGTCGGTAACTACATCTCTTCGGGAGGAGAAAAACCGCTTGTCGTCATTACGCGCGTTAATCCAATCGACGTGCTGT
This sequence comes from Xenorhabdus bharatensis, assembly GCF_037996705.1. Classification (NCBI taxonomy): domain Bacteria; kingdom Pseudomonadati; phylum Pseudomonadota; class Gammaproteobacteria; order Enterobacterales; family Morganellaceae; genus Xenorhabdus; species Xenorhabdus bharatensis. Next base: position 185,634 of record NZ_JBBMXG010000004.1, read on the forward strand.
TTTCTCTGCCTGAAAACGATATTAGTGCCATACTAAAGGCACAGAAAAATAATACGATACCCGCTGTCATTGCCCGGGATCGCAATAACAAGCTGCAATTAGCACAAGGCAAACTGCTCAGCATCGATAACCAAATTGACGTTGCAACCGGCACCATAAAAATGAAAGCCAGATTTGATAATCAGGATAACACGCTGTTTCCAAATCAATTTGTTAATATCCAAATCAAAGTCAATACGCTGGATAACGCCATAGTCATCCCTGATGCTGCATTACAGATGAGTGGCAGTGGTCACTTTGTCTGGCTGGTAGGTAAAGATAATAAGGTCACAAAGCATAAAATAACCACCGGACTACAAAATGATAATCTGGTTATTGTCAACAGCGGTCTGTCCGTTGGTGATCGGGTAATAACAGACGGCATTGATCAGTTGACAGAAGGAGCAACTGTTGAAATTGTTAAGCCTCTGCAACCAAAATCGGATAACAGCAACGATAAATCTGCTCAGTCAAACGGTAAGGTGGAGAATAGTTAATGCTTTCTGATTCTCCGGTGACAGGGGGCGGACCATCCCGCTTATTTATACTGCGTCCGGTAGCAACGACGCTGTTTATGATTGCAATTTTGCTTGCTGGTATTCTTGGCTACCGGATGCTGCCGGTTTCGGCCTTACCTCAGGTGGATTATCCGACTATTCAGGTTGTTACGCTCTATCCCGGCGCCAATCCTGATGTAATGACCTCCGCCATAACAGCCCCGCTGGAACGCAGATTCGGGCAAATATCCGGCCTGAAACAGATGTCATCACAAAGTTCTGGCGGAGCTTCTGTTATTACGCTGGTCTTCCAGCTTTCCCTGCCATTGGATGTTGCAGAGCAAGATGTACAGGCCGCAATTAATTCAAGTATCAATTTGTTACCTAATGACCTGCCCTACCCTCCTATTTACAGTAAGGTGAATCCGGCTGATCCACCGATTTTAACTCTGGCTGTCACTTCTGATGCCTTACCAATGACAGAAGTGCAGGATATGGTGGAAACCCGTGTTGCTCAGCGCATTTCTCAGGTCGGTGGTGTTGGCCTAGTGACACTGGCTGGCGGGCAACGTCCTGCTGTTCGTGTGAAGTTAAATGCGCAGGCTATAGCCGCACAAGGGCTGAACAGCCATGCTATCAGCAATGCGATTGTCAGTGCGAATGTGAATTCACCAAAAGGTAGTTTTGATGGGCCAACGCGGTCAATTACCTTATCTGCTAACGATCAAATGAAATCCATTGACGATTACCGCAACTTAATCGTGACCTATAAAAATGGTGCTCCGGTTCGTCTTCGTGACGTTGCGACAATTGAGCGCGAAGCAGAAAATACGAAACTCGGGGCATGGGCAAATGAAAAACCCGCCATTGTTATCAACGTTCAGCGCCAGCCGGGTGCTAATGTTATTGAAACCACGGATAACATTCGTAGTGTATTACCCGAACTGATAAGCAGCCTGCCTAAATCGGTTAAAGTTGACGTTCTGACAGATCGTACTGCCACGATCCGCGCTTCCGTTAAAGACGTTCAATTTGAATTATTGCTGGCAGTTGCTCTGGTTGTTATGGTGATTTACCTGTTTTTGCGTAATGCCGCCGCGACCTTAATCCCAAGTATCGCCGTTCCGCTTTCACTTATCGGCACATTCGCAGTAATGTATTTCTGTGGTTTCTCCATTAATAACCTGACATTGATGGCATTGACAATTGCTACTGGCTTTGTTGTCGATGATGCCATTGTTGTTATCGAAAATATTTCCCGCCATATCGAACGGGGAGAAAAGCCACTTGCCGCTGCACTGAAAGGGGCTGGTGAAATCGGCTTCACAATTATCTCACTGACTTTTTCTCTGATTGCCGTTTTGATCCCGCTGTTATTTATGGGGGATATTGTAGGCCGTTTATTCCGGGAATTTGCGATTACACTCGCAGTGGCAATTTTAATTTCAGCCGTTGTCTCACTCACCCTGACGCCAATGATGTGCGCACGAATGCTGAAAGCAGAATCAGACATTAAACATAATCGCTTTGAGCAAGCCTGTGAGCACTTTTTTGAGTGGATAATTGCGATATATAGCGTGTGGCTGAAACGCGTCCTGAACCATCCCTGGCTGACACTCGGTGTCACACTTGGCACTCTGGCTCTGACCGTTCTGCTCTATATTTTTATTCCTAAAGGGTTTTTTCCATCACAGGATAATGGATTAATTCAGGGTACACTGGAAGCACCACAATCCATTTCTTTCAGTGCCATGGCGGATAAACAACGTCAGGTAAGCGCATTACTGTTACAAGATCCGGCTGTGGAAAATGTGACTACCTTTATCGGCGTTGATGGCAGTAACCCTACGCTGAACAACGGGCGCCTGCAAATTACGTTAAAACCTTTCGACCAACGTCATGACAGAATTGAGGATATTATCCCACGCTTACAAGCCCGGATCGCCAAAGTCCCTGATATCACGTTATATATGCAACCGATTCAGGATCTGACTATCGATACCCAGCTTTCCCGTACACAATATCAATTTACGCTACAGGCGACTTCTCTTGATGAACTGAACATCTGGGTACCTAAGTTACAGGAAGCACTGAAAAAGCGTCCTGAACTGGTTGATATCAGCAGTGACTTGCAAAACAAGGGATTAGTCGCTTATATCAATATAAATCGTGATATGGCCAGTAGGTTAGGTATTACGATTGCTGCGATTGATAACACGCTATATAACGCCTTTGGTCAGAGGATGATCTCAACCATTTATACGCAATCAAATCAATATCGGGTTGTACTCGCGCAGGATACAACACACTCTCCCGGTATTGATGCGCTCAATGATGTCCGGCTTTTGAGTGCGGATGGTAATATCGTACCTCTGACGGCTATCGCCACGATTGAACAACGGCTGGGATATTTATCCATTAATCACCTGCAACAATTCCCTGCCACTACCTTTTCATTCAATGTGGCACAGGATGCCTCTCTCGAAGCCGCTGTCAATGCCGTGAAGGAAACAGAACATGCCATCAACATGCCTAAAGATATCAATACACAATTTCAGGGAGCAACTCTGGCATTCCAGCATGCACTGAGTAATACCCTATTGCTGATACTGGCCGCTGTTGTTGCCATGTACATTGTGCTCGGAATACTGTACGAAAGTTTTATTCATCCAGTCACCATCCTGTCAACACTGCCCACTGCGGGAGTCGGCGCATTACTGGCATTAATGCTGGGAGGCTATGAGCTGGATATCATCGCCATCATCGGGATTATTCTGCTGATAGGTATTGTGAAGAAGAACGCCATTATGATGATTGACTTTGCGCTGGCAGCAGAACGTGAAAAAGGTATGTCACCCTACGATGCTATTTTTCAGGCTTGTCTCCTGCGTTTCAGGCCGATTCTGATGACAACAATGGCGGCACTGTTAGGGGCATTACCATTGATGCTTAGTACCGGTATCGGTGCTGAACTGCGCCGCCCATTGGGTGTCAGCATGGTAGGCGGTTTGATTATGAGCCAAATCCTGACGCTGTTTACGACTCCGGTCATTTATCTGCTATTTGACAGGCTGGCGCACTATTACAGAAATAGGCAAGGTAGAAATAAACAAAACGGACATCAGGATGATAATCAAACAACATTAGCGCGTTCTTCTATTGATCATCAGGAGCCGTTGTGAAATTTTTCGCCTTATTTATCAAGCGGCCTGTTGCAACCACACTATTAAGTGTGGCTATCACACTGTGTGGGGCATTCAGTTTTATCCTGTTGCCAGTATCACCTCTGCCACAAGTCGATATTCCGGTGATCGGTGTTTCTGCCTATATGCCCGGCGCATCACCAGAGACAATGGCCTCCTCTGTCGCAACCCCACTAGAGCGATCACTTGGCAGAATTGCGGGTGTTAAAGAAATGGGCTCCTCCAGCTCATTAGGCTATACCTTCATTTATCTGCAATTTGAACTGAACCGGGATATCAACGGAGCGGCACGGGATGTACAGGCAGCGATTAATGCTGCGGAAAGTCTTTTGCCTTCAGGGATGCCAAGCCGCCCGACCTACCGCAAGGCAAACCCTTCCTCTGCTCCCATTATGATCCTGACACTCACATCAGACAGTTATAGTGGTGGGCAGTTATATGATATCGCCTCAACACGCCTTGCCCAGAAAATTTCACAAATAGAAGGTGTCGGTCAGGTCAGCGTTTCTGGCAGTTCATTGCCCGCAATAAGGGTTGAACTCAATCCCAACGCCCTGTTCAGTAAGAGGATCTCACTGGATGACGTCCGCACTGCGGTCAATAATGCTAATGTCAGAAATCCGACGGGACATGTTGAGACAAGTGAGTACAACTGGCAAATACAAACTAACGATGAAATTAAAAAAGCGGATGACTACGCTTCTATTATTGTCGATTATCGTGACGGCTCACCTGTTCGTTTAAAAGATCTCGCAACAGTCAAAGAGTCTGTAGAAGATATCCGCGCCTCAGGTATGTCCGGTAATAAACCGGCTATTGCCCTGATTATCCGGGGGGAACAAAATGCGAATATCATTGAAACCATCAATAAAATTCGTGCAGAACTCCCTACTTTACGAACCTCAATACCCGCTAATATTAAACTTACGGTTGTACAGGATCGCTCTCCCACTATCAGGGCTTCCCTGTATGAAGTGGAGCGGGCGCTTGCCCTTGCCGTTGCACTCGTTATTCTGGTTGTTTTTCTGTTCCTGCGCTCAGGGCGTGCCACTCTTATTCCGGCAATTGCCGTTCCGGTTTCACTGATTGGCACATTTACTGCGATGTATTTATGTGGTTTCAGCCTGAATAACCTCTCACTCATGGCTCTGACCATCGCAACGGGTTTTGTTGTGGATGATGCCATTGTTGTGCTGGAAAATATCTCCCGTCATCTGGAAGCCGGGATGAAACCTGCACAAGCCGCGCTTAAGGGTGTAAGAGAAGTGGGTTTTACCGTTCTTGCCATGAGCCTGTCTCTCGTGGCGGTTTTTATTCCCCTTCAGTTGATAGATGAAATGCTCGGCAGGCTGTTCCTTGATTTTTCGGTGACACTTGCAACGGCGATAGGCATTTCTTTACTGGTATCACTCACCTTAACCCCGATGATGTGTGCACATCTGCTAAAATCTTCGCCTGAAAAATCGCTGAAGAAAACCCGCGGTTTCGGTAAAATTTTTCTCAGGCTCCAGCAGAATTATGGCCGTTCATTAAAATGGGTTCTTAACCACACACGCTGGGTTTTATTAATGCTGATCGGCATTATCGTCCTGAATGGCTGGCTCTATATTAATATCCCGAAAACTTTTTTCCCCAGACAGGATACGGGTCAATTACTAGGTTTTGTCGTTGCTGATCAAAGTATTTCTTTTCAGGCCATGCAAAAGAAGATGGAGCATTTTATGCAAGTCATTAATGCTGACCCGACTGTTGAAAATGTGACCGGTTTTACCGGTGGCGATAGCATGAATGTCGGTTTTATGTTTATGTCATTAAAGCCTGTGAGTGAACGCACAGAAAGTATCGATAAAATCATACTTCGTTTACGGGAGAAATTATCCCACGAACCGGGTGCTGAGCTGTACCTTATCCCTGTACAGGATCTCAGATCCGGGGGGGGCGGAGGTAATGCCAAATCTATTTATCAATTTAATTTACTGTCTGACGATTCTGATGCGCTCCGCAAATGGGCACCTATTATCCGCAAGGCATTGAAAACGTTACCCCAGCTGACAGGCGTTAATGCTGATGACGACGATAAAGGTTCTGAACTGGCGATTACCTATGATCGTGATCTTATGGCCCGTCTCGGTATCAGCGTTGCTCAGGCGAATAGCCTGCTTGGAAACGCTTTCGGGCAACAACCGATTTCAACGATTTATCAGCCTCTGAATCAATATAAAGTGGTGATGGAAGTTGCTCCTGAATATAACCAGGATATCAGTGCACTGGAAAAAATCTTTGTCATTAATAAGGAAGGAAAACGTATTCCGCTCTCTTATTTTGCCAGCTGGCGACCAGCCAATGCGCCATTAGACATTTATCATCAGGGGCTTTCGGCAGCTTCTACGATCTCTTTCGATATTGCGGAAGGCTATACGATGTCTGATGCAGTGAGTGCGATAGAAAGAACGATGACTGAACTCAGCGTTCCGTCAGCTGTTCGCAGCTCTTTTGGCGGTACTGTGCAAGATTTTCAGGAAAGTCAGCGTTCACAGTTATTGGTGATCCTTGCGGCTATCATTACTGTTTATCTGGTTCTCGGGGTATTGTATGAAAGCTATATTCACCCACTGACCATCCTTTCTACCCTTCCCTCTGCCGGAATCGGCGCTTTACTGGCATTGGAGCTCTTCAATACGCCATTTAGCCTGATTGCTATGATTGGCATTATGCTGCTGATTGGTATCGTGAAGAAAAATGCGATTATTATGGTGGATTTTGCTCTTGAAGCTCAGCGTAGTGGGCAACTCAGTGCGCGGGAAGCTATATTTCAGGCGAGCTTATTAAGGTTCAGGCCTATCATGATGACGACTCTTTCTGCTTTATTCGGTGCCTTACCTTTGGTACTGAGCAACGGTGCTGGTGCTGAATTACGTCACCCTCTGGGTATCACCATTGTTGGTGGGCTGGTGATGAGCCAAATTCTTACGTTATATACCACCCCTGTCGTTTATCTGTCTTTTGACAGACTGCGTGAGAAGTGGCAACAACGCCGTTTAGCAAAATTTCAGAGAATAAAATCGTTGTGAAATTGCGGATAAAAGCCGGGATCAGCGGGAAACTGTTTCTGGCTATTTTTGCTACCTGTATGCTGGTATTAGTGACAATGCACTGGGGCATTCGCCTCAGTTTCCAGTATGGATTCATCGGTTATATTCAGCAAAACAGCCAACTACGCGCCAGAATGCTGGCAGAAGCATTGACAGAACAATATCAGCAATATGGTAACTGGGATTTCCTGACTGAAAATGATCGGGCCATCTTTAAAATTATCCGAAATATCGAACAGAACAGTGATAATCGGCAGGAGTTGTCTCCCCGCGCTTGGCGTTCTCAGTTCTGGGTGGTTGACAGCCATATGCACCTGTTAGTTGGGCATTCTGACAATATGTCGGAAGAAACTTACCGCGTTCCGGTAAATGACCAGAATAACGTGGTCGGTTGGGTGATTGTCAGTACTTCGGACAAAATTACCCGTCAGGCTGATATCCGCTTTGCCCAACAACAACAGCTGACCAGTTGGATTATCGCAGGTTTCTCTACCATGCTGGCGCTGATTGCCACTTTCTTTTTATCCCGCATTTTCTTGAAACCCGTTAAGCGGCTGGTAGAAGGCACTCATAAACTGGCTTCCGGTAATTTCAGTGTGCGTGTTACATCATCCGCTCGGGATGAAATCGGGCAATTAGCATCAGATTTTAATCACCTTGCCTGCACGCTGGAAAAAAATGAGCAAATGCGCCGGGATTATATGGCCGATATCTCCCACGAATTGCGCACCCCACTCTCTATTCTGCGTGGTGAGTTGGAAGCCTTACAGGATGGTGTCCGTCAGCCGACACCGGAAACCATCCAGTCGTTACTGACAGAAGTGACTATTCTGACAAAATTAGTGGATGATTTACATTTGCTATCTCTGACGGATCGTGGCTCCCTGACTTATCGAAAAGAACAGGTTAATGTCAATGAGCTTCTGCAAATCGCTGTCGCGGTTTATCGTGGACGTTTTGCCGATAAACAAATTTCACTGGAAATATATTTACCGCAAAACACAATAGTATTTGCTGACCCTAAGCGATTAACGCAGCTATTCCATAATTTGCTGGAAAATAGCCTGCGCTATACTGCTGATCACGGAGCAGTGCTTATCCACGGGTATGTGAACCAGCAAAAATGGTTATTAAACTGGCAGGATAGTGCTCCCGGTCTTACTGCTGAACAATGCCAGCGTATTTTTGAACGTTTCTATCGTTGCGAATCTTCCCGCAATCGAGCCAGTGGTGGCTCAGGCTTAGGTCTGGCAATCTGCTACAACATTATTGAAGCGCACAATGGTCTTATTTATGCTGAAATATCACCTTTAGGTGGTATTCAAATTCACGTAGAATTACCGTTGTTCAAATTTTCTGAACAGAAAACGCCAAATAAGATATTGAAATAATGAGTGCACAATATACCGTTCTGATCGTTGAAGACGAACCCAAACTGGGGCAGTTACTGATTGACTATCTACAAACTGCAAATTATCAAACACAATGGTTAGTGCGCGGTGATGAGGTGGTTGCTCATGTCCAGCAACACCAGCCTGATATTATTCTGCTCGATCTCATGTTACCCGGCCTTGATGGGTTATCTGTCTGTAAGGAAATCCGCAAATTTTCAGATATCCCCATTGTTATGATGACAGCCAAAACTGAAGAAATAGATCGCCTGCTGGGGCTGGAAATTGGGGCGGATGATTATGTCTGTAAACCTTATAGCCCACGCGAAATCGTCGCCAGAGTGAAAACGATTTTACGCCGCTGCTATCGTCCGCAGGATATCGTCAGCGAACAGGGAGCACTGACCATTGATGAAAACCATTTTCAGGCTCGCTACCTTGAACGGGTACTGGAACTGACTCCGGTTGAATTCCGGTTACTTAAAATTATCTCCAGCCAGCCCGGACGTGTTTTTTCCCGTGATCAATTGTTGAATAATCTCTATAACGATCATCGTATTGTGAATGATCGAACAATTGACAGCCATATAAAGAATCTACGCAGAAAGTTAGAACAGTTGGATGAAGAGAAATCTTTCATTCGCTCAATTTACGGGTTGGGATATCGCTGGGAAGCCGAAATTTGTCGTCTGATGTAACTTGCCTACTGTTATTAAAAAAATTCACCTGCATAAATTTCAGGCTAAACTTAATCTGATAATTACCCAATCAGGAGAATTTCTTATGGCTATTGGTCACTATGATCTTAAGAAAGCGAAGAACGGGCAATTTTACTTCAATCTGGTCGCAGCGAACGGTGACATTATTCTCAGCAGTGAGATGTACACCACTAAGGCTGCCGCCAATAAAGGTATTCACTCAGTGCAAGTCAACTCTCCCGACAAAGCTCGTCATGAAGTAAGGAAAAATAAATCTGGCAAAACATATTTTGTCCTGAAAGCCAGAAATCACCAGATTATTGGTATTAGTGAATCTTATGGTGATGAAACCGCAATGAAAAAAGGAATGCAGTCTGTGATGAAAACCGGGGTAACAGATAAAATACGGGACTTGACTAAAAGTATGTAATCGTAGTTCGTTAACAGCGCCGCATCCGCGGCGCGTTTTTACCCGCATACCCATTCCTCCGTATCTATATCCGCTATATCTACGGTTGTACCTTGCAAGACAATCTTGAAAGTCAAAAGGTATAAGCGCTAAAATCCCCTCTTTAACCTTACCCTTAGTAATGATAAAGGGGTGAGGTCTGATTTGAACTCAGACTGAGAACGCGAATAATATGTTTACTCCAGAATTACTTTCTCCCGCCGGCTCCCTGAAAAACATGCGCTATGCCTTTGCTTATGGCGCAGATGCTATCTATGCCGGGCAGCCCCGTTACAGCCTGCGTGTTCGTAACAACGAGTTTAACCATGAAACACTGGCTCAGGGGATTAAAGAAGCCCATGAATTAGGCAAACGTTTTTATGTCGTTGTCAATATCGCCCCACACAATGCAAAACTGAAAACCTTTATCCGCGATTTGAAGCCTGTGGTTGAAATGGGGCCTGATGCGCTAATTATGTCCGATCCCGGTTTAATCATGATGGTGAGAGAAGCCTTCCCTGAAATGGATATCCATCTTTCCGTGCAAGCAAATGCGGTTAACTGGGCCACAGTAAAATTCTGGAAACAAATGGGCTTAACTCGGGTCATTCTATCGCGCGAACTTTCACTGGAAGAAATTGCAGAAATCCGCCAGCAGGTGCCTGAAATGGAGCTGGAAGTTTTCGTACATGGCGCACTTTGTATGGCTTACTCAGGCCGCTGTTTACTATCAGGCTATATCAATAAACGCGATCCTAATCAGGGAACCTGCACAAATGCCTGCCGTTGGGAATACAACGTTCAGGAAGGAAAAGAAGACGACACCGGCAACATTGTTCATACCCATGACCCTATTCCGGTTAAAAATATTGAGCCAACACTGGGACAGGGCACTCCGACGGATAAGGTCTTCATGATAGAAGAAGCCAAACGTCCGGGTGAATATATGAGCGCATTTGAAGATGAACATGGCACTTATATCATGAACTCTAAAGATTTACGTGCAGTAGAGCATGTAGAGCGGCTGACTGGCATGGGCGTACATTCACTGAAAATAGAAGGCCGTACTAAATCTTTCTACTATTGTGCCCGTACAGCTCAGGTATACCGCCGTGCCATCAATGATGCCGTTGCAGGTAAACCATTTGATCCAACATTAATGAGCACGCTGGAAGGATTAGCACATCGTGGTTATACGGAAGGTTTTTTGCGCCGTCATACTCACGATGCCTATCAAACCTATGAATATGGTTATTCAGTATCAGAAACGCAACAATTTGTGGGAGAATTTACCGGCAATCGGGTCAATGGGCTGGCTGAAGTAGCAGTAAAAAATAAGTTCCTCGTTGGTGACAGCCTTGAGATTATGACGCCAGCAGGTAATATCAACTTTGTACTGGCATCAATGATAAACAAAAAGAATCAGGCTGTCGAAGTTGCTCCGGGTGATGGTCATATTGTTTACTTACCTGTTCCTGAAGAAATTGAACTGAATTACGCGCTGCTTATCCGTAATCTGAAAGCAGGTAATACCCGAGCCCCACATACAAATACAGTTCCTAAAAATAATTCAGTATGAAATTTACAGAAATAGTTCCATTTTTTTAGAAACAGATCACATCAATACTATTTTATTTCTCGTATTATCCATTCTGAAAAATGAAGAACTAAAAAAGTTTCACTGTAAGACTAGGAACCACCTCCTTGGCTAGCTCAATCTCCCTTGGGCTAGCCTTTTCTTTTCCTGTAATTTTAAAATTTGAAAAATCATCAGTAATATCAGCAAGAAAAAATCATTAACTGAATTGCTGGTTATTGAGTTTATTCAGTCAATAATAATTATCTCGCTACCCATCACAAAATTAATTGTAAATAAAAAAATCAGTTTGAATAAATATCACTCATATTTATTCAACATACTGAAGGAATTTTTAGAAAACACCTTGAGATAGTTATTCTCAACAGAGCAGATTGATATTATCTCACTATACACATGCATGACAGGAGTGAAATAATTAAATTTTAATAAACATAACATTAACTATGAAAAATAGTCTCAACTGAAGCGATCCACTACATCTTCCCTTCCTGCTCACCTTGTACTCTGTGCAAATATAAACAACAATCAGTAGCGCCTTTTGCAAACTGGAGTTAAATATGACTGATATCGTGAATTTGTTAGGAAAAGACGCAGAAAGTTTATTACAGCATCAATGTTCTACTATTCCACGTGAAAATCTCTACATTCCGGGTGCAGACTTTGTTGATCGTGTAATGATCGAAAATAATCGGCCAAACGCGGTATTGCGCTCAATGCAAACTTTATTTAATCATGGGCGTCTGGCGGGAACGGGTTATCTTTCGATTCTGCCAGTTGATCAGGGCGTTGAACATTCAGCCAGTGCCTCTTTTGCAGCAAACCCGCTCTATTTTGACCCCAAAAATATTGTTGAATTAGCGATTGAAGCCGGATGTAACTGCGTTGCTTCGACTTATGGTGTTCTGGCATCGGTTTCCCGCCGCTATGCCCATAAAATCCCGTTTCTGGTCAAACTGAATCACAATGAAACTCTGACTTATCCTGCCGAATATGATCAGACTTTGTACGCCAGTGTTGAGCAGGCATTTAACATGGGCGCAGTTGCAGTTGGTGCGACGATTTATTATGGCTCGCATGAGTCACGCCGCCAGATAGAAGAAATTTCTGCCGCTTTCGAACGTGCCCATGAATTAGGAATGGTCACTGTACTGTGGGCATATTTACGTAATTCCGCCTTCAAAAAAGATGGCGTTGATTACCATACAAGTGCCGATTTAACCGGTCAGGCCAACCATCTGGCCGCAACTATCGGTGCTGATATCGTTAAACAAAAAATGGCGGAAACTAATGGCGGTTACACAGCAATTGGTTTCGGGCACACAGATAAACGCGTCTATACTGAATTGACAACAGAACACCCTATCGATTTAGTTCGTTATCAGTTAGCTAACTGTTACATGGGGCGTGCCGGCTTAATCAATTCTGGCGGCGCTTCAGGTGCCAATGATTTGAGTGATTCAGTCCGTACAGCGGTCATCAATAAACGCGCCGGAGGCATGGGATTAATTCTTGGGCGCAAGGCATTTAAGAAGTCAATGAAAGAAGGCGTTGCTCTGATCCACTCAGTACAGGATGTCTATCTCGACAAGAGCGTCACTATAGCCTGATAAAATCAGGCTAATTAGTTGAATTATAATTAGATATGGGGATATAACTATCCCCATTTTCACAATCAGCCACTACCACCATTGATGGAAATGATGTACCGGCCCAATCCCTTTTCCCACCTCTAATTTATCTGCCTGCACTAAGGCATTTCGTAAATACGCTTTTGCGACGGGCACTGTGCTCTGCCAATCATCATAACGTGGCCGTAATGCAGCAAGAGCCGCTGATAAAGTACAACCCGTGCCATGAGTATTGTGGGTATTAACTCTGGAAGCAGTAAAACGCCATTCCCCTTCAGGTGTAAACAGCCAGTCAGGGCTTTCTCCGTCAGCCAGATGACCCCCTTTCAACAGAACTGCCTGACAACCCATTGATAATAATTTTCGCCCTTGTTGCAACATTTCATCTTCTGTTTCCGCGGAAGAACATTTCAATAGTGCTGCCGCTTCAGGTAAATTGGGGGTAATTAAGGAAACAACAGGGAGTAGTAACTCTGTCATGGCTGTGACCGCTTCTTCAGACAATAACGGATCTCCGCTCTTTGCCAGCATCACTGTATCCAACACAGTATAAGGAACTGGGTAACGATGCAGTATTTCCGTGACAATTTTCACATTAGCAACATTCGATAACATGCCAATTTTAATACTATCTATCCTGACATCTGAAAGCACAGACTCAAGTTGGGCAGAAAGGAAACTGGGTTCAATATCGTAAACTGCTTGCACTCCGGTGGTATTCTGCGCAACGAGAGCGGTAATCACCGTTGTGCCATAAACACCAAGTGCAGAAAAGGTTTTCAAATCGGCTTGAATGCCGGCACCACCGCTAGGATCAGTTCCTGCAATGGTCAATGAATGGATTGACATGATGATGATTCCTGCGACCAGCTCAGGAAAAGCGGTAATCAGAATACCCGTTATCTTTCAAGTTGCCTTTTCAAGATCTGCCGGATATGGGATATACCGAGACTTCCCTACGCTGGCATTATCCAGATCAGGTAATACGGGTACTTCTCAGTTCACTTAAGAACGCCCCGAGCCAAAATAAAAATCACTCTATTAGTATCCCAATAGAGTGATATTTGCAATATGTTATCGTTAAATAATGAAACAGACTAACGATATATATTCAGCTGGTAATGAAAACACCAGCAAAAATAAATTTATTACTTTTAATTACTTTTTATTACTATAAAGTTGTCACGTTTGCAGCAGCTGGACCTTTAGGACCATCCTGAATTTCAAACTCAACTTGTTGGCCTTCAGACAATGTTTTAAATCCATCTTTCATAATTGCAGAAAAATGTACAAATACATCTTTGCTGCCATCAGCTGGAGTAATAAAACCAAAACCTTTAGACTCATTGAACCACTTCACAGTACCAGTGATTTTTGCCATTTCAAAAATTTCCTTTGAATCACTTTATTAGCCGATTGGCATTAAAAAGAAACGAACCCGTATTCATTGTTGCTATTCATTAACAGAAACAGTACTTCGTTTACCCATGTGTTTTATCACATACTCTTTATATAATCGCAAGCCATTTTTTTCAGCGGCACGAGCTAAAGCACATATTTCAAATTATTAATATCTGCTTTTTATTTAACATCAGCCAGAAGTATTTATATTACATAACATCATGAATTAACAAAGAAATAGAATTTTAACTCTAGGAAAGTATTTTGACTTTTTTGATATATAATTCTGTTTATCACGCTTATTAAGCGATACAGCAGAGAGTTATAATTTTCAAACTTAATTGAGGAAGCAATAAAATAACGGAGTATATTTGTTAACATCTTAGAGTGTAATATGATTGCTCCAGATTCAGCTGGTTTATATTTTGTATATCCTTTATTAAATATTGTTCAGTTACATTCCACCTTATTCAATTTATAGGCGTCCTTTATTATCTAAATATGTCAGAAGCTGACATCATGTTTATAGCATTGGCAGAGCTAAGCTTTAAACAACCTATTACGCAGGTATCAGATCAGCGAAAACATCATTATGGAGAGAAATGGATAACATTCATTTTATATGCAATTTTTGTAGTTTACATTTTCACATAGTTTTCTCATGTAATAAAATTTTGTTATCAGGGATTAATAAAATTAGATTCATGATAAAAAAATCAGCCGGGCATAATGCCCGGCTGAAAAAGTATACTCGTTTTAAAACTATCAAATTATGTCTTTGCTTTATTCGATCTGGAAAATAAATAACCAACCCACAATGCGCCAATCCAGAATGGCATGAGGATCACAGATATACGTATATCAGGTATCGTCAGGATGATAACAAGAATACAAGCCAGAAATATCAGGCACAAGAAATTACCAAATGGATACCAGAATGCCCGGAAGCTTGTCTTAACACCTTCTGAATCCTTCGCAGCGCGAAACTTCAGATGTGACACACAGATCATAATCCAATTAATAACTAAGGTTGTCACTACCAACGCCATCAAAAGCTCAAATGCTTTACCCGGCATAGCATAGTTAATCAATACACCTATCGATGTTGCCAAAGCCGACAGTGCAATTGATAAAACCGGAACACCGCGCTTATTCACTTTAGTCAGAATACGTGGTGCATTACCCTGCTTAGCCAAGCCATACAGCATTCGGCTGTTACAATAAACGCCGCTGTTATAAACCGACAATGCTGCGGTCAGCACAACAATATTTAAGGCATTAGCAACCCAGAAGCTATCTAGGTTATGGAAAATCAGAACAAATGGACTTCCGCCCTCAACAACTTTTATCCACGGATAAAGAGACAACAGAATGAACAACGAACCGATATAAAACAACAAAATACGGTACACAACCTGATTAGTTGCCTTTGGGATATTTTTTTCTGGATTTTCAGCTTCTGCCGCCGTAATCCCAACGGTTTCCAATCCGCCGAATGAGAACATAATTACGGCCATTGCTGTGATCAGACCCGCAGCACCATTGGGCATGAAACCGCCATACTGCCATAAATTGCTTACGCTGGCTTGTGGCCCCCCTGTTCCGCTGATGAGCAAGTAAGAACCGAAGAGGATCATGCCGATAATGGCCCCGACTTTAATCATAGAGAACCAGAATTCCGCCTCCCCATAGAGCCGGACATTAATTAAATTGACAGAATTAATCACCACAAAGAATATTGCGGCTGAAACCCACGTTGGGATCTCTGGCCACCAGTATTGAATATACATACCGACAGCGGTGAGCTCCGCCATTCCAACCAGTATAAACATGACCCAGTAATTCCAACCGGATAGAAAACCAGCAAAATTACCCCAATATTTATAAGCGAAGTGGCTAAAAGAACCTGCTACCGGTTCTGCAACAACCATTTCCCCCAACTGGCGCATTATCAGGAATGCAATAAAACCACTGATCGCATACCCCAGAAGCACCGAAGGCCCGGCCATTTTTATCGTTTGGGCAATTCCCAAAAATAACCCTGTTCCTACTGAGCCACCGAGTGCAATAAGCTGAATATGCCTGTTCTTTAAACCACGCTTAAGCGTCGACTGTTGTATGTGCCCCGTCATCTAGTCCTCTTATTTCGATAATTATATCCGTTGTATTTCAAGCCACTTCTGTGCTGGTTTCATTCACTCACCGCAGTGATGCAGCCCGAAATCCATTGGGTATAGAACCTGTTTAAACTATTTTATTTGTCGTTTTGGACCTGAACTGGCCGAAGAAACCTGAGATTCCTTCAATTTTTGCGCGATCTATCATACCCAAACTACACTGACACTATTGCTATCGTGTCAAACTCTAATTTTGACTCAATATTTAGTTTACTCATTCAAATCAGATGAATATTAAAACATCATTCACAAAGAATAAATACCGGAAATGCATACTAATTCACTCTTCGTTCCCTTGTGATTGTAATGCATATTCAAGCCTGATAAGAGTAAAATTAGCTCTGGAATGTCGATTATGTATAAAACTAAAATCTTGAAAAGAAGTTGTGTATACTTCTCATCACCTTTAACCAATTTATAATTGTAATGCCACAGGATAATCACTTAGCACTTGTATGCGCACTGAGTAAATGGATAGAAAACCACCTTGGTCGTGTCATCCATCTTGAAGAACTTGCTGCTTACTCTGGCTATTCGCTTTGGCACATGCAGAAAATATTCAAGGAAGTCACCGGGATCTCACTGGGTAAATACATACGCCAACGTCGTCTGGCTGGTGCTGTACATCTTCTGAAGAACAGTTCCCAACCCATTTTTGATATTGCGCTGGATTTTGGCTTCGGCTCTCAATCCCATTTTACTTATATGTTCCGTAAAGAATATGGCATTACACCTTACGATTTTCGTCAAAGTACAGATATAGAACTTGAAGTTAAACTTCCCTTACACCTGTCTTACGATTGCTAATCATCAGATAGACTATGCGGCCGGGTTTCGATATCAGGCCGCTACCTTACCAACTTCTCCAACCCCTTCCCTAGTACCGCAACGAGATTAGTTTTCATTTAATTTATACTTTTCAACTAAGGCCAATGCTATCGCTTCCGTTTCTGCATCAGGATATCCCTGAATATCTGAAGGGCGAAAATGCATCTGAAATGCCCGGATCGTTTTATGCGTATGTACATCCAGATAACCTGTCTGAGGAATAGCATACCCGTAAACAGACAATGCTTTTTGTATTTTGATAACAGGAACGGGCATATCCGGGGCTCTGCCTGCCAGATATTTATTTACCGTGGCAGCATCAGGCCAAGCACCGATTCCTGCTTCATAAAGAGTATGCCACGGGAAAATAGGCCCAGGATCTTCTTTCCGAAGCGGGGCGATATCACTATGACCAACCACATTCACAACTTCAATTTTATGCCTACGGATAATGTCTTTTGCCAGTCGGATCACAGCATCTATTTGTGTTGGATAATATGCACACCACTCTTTTTTGAAAAAGTATTTTTTAAATCCACAATTAACTATTTCTATACCGATAGAATAGTTATTTAGATTTTTATATCCCCTCCACTCACTTCTGCCTGCATGCCAGGCTTTTTCCCCCTCAGAAGATAATTGAAAAATAATCGGTTCATTATTTTTATATTTGGGATGAGCAGGAATCAAATACTGAACGCTGACATTACCACCAGTCAGAGCCCGCAAAGAACGTTTCTCATTCAAGGCCGTGTAATGTATGACCAGAAACTTGACTGATTCAATATTCTGTTTTGTCGAATATGAATAAGAATGATCAATAAGATAATCGTTTCTTTCTTCCAATGGAGGCTGTCGGCTACAGCCAATCAGTAACGTAATAAACACGCCTACTAAGATTTTTCTCATCATATTTATACAGTAACAGAAGAAAAATTGAATAATATCACTATATAGTAGATGAAATTAGAGTGGATGCTGTCTTTTTATCGGCTGGAATGTTACACGTTATATCGTTTTTACAATAACATAAAAGCCGGACTTCCATTAAATCTGGAATATCCGGCTAATATGTCTATCCATTTTATTTTACTAATAATGGATATCGGTATTAATTTCAGCTATTACGTTTTTGATTCTTCTGTACCGGTTCATTATTCCAAATGCCTTCTTCAATCTGCTTTTGGAGCTCCGGATACATATTAATATCAAATGTTGGCAACTGCCCTGCTTTTCTCTGCTGGTTATAATCTTTAGCCAATTTCAACGCAATGCCTGATAACAAGAAAATAGCTATCAGGTTCACAATAGCCATACAGGCCATGGATACATTTGCCATATTCCAGACTAAAGGCACTTCCGCCATTGTACCGAACATCACCATGCCTAATGCTGCAATACGTAAAATGAATAAACCTGCAGTATGGTTACGCTCGAGGAATATCATATTACTTTCAGCATAAGCGTAGTTAGCAATAATTGATGTAAAGGCAAAGAAGAAAATTGCAATGGCAACAAAAGTTGTTCCCCAATGACCAACTGCGGAGGACAATGCACGTTGCGTCAATTCAATTCCGCTGATAGCAGTAACATTCTCATTAAGGATGCCCGAAGAAAGAATAATAACTGCTGTTGCACTACAGATAACGATCGTATCCATAAATACACCCAACATCTGCACATATCCCTGAGAGGCCGGATGTGGCGGATATGGAGAAGCAGAAGCCGCTGCGTTTGGCGCAGAACCCATTCCCGCTTCATTCGAGAATAAACCACGCTGAACGCCCTGAAGCATTGCCTGGGAAATACCATAACCCAATGCACCTGCCGCAGCTTCCTGAAGACCAAAGGCGCTCTTAAAGATTAATGCAAATACTTCTGGAATACGTTCAATATTGTGGCCTACAACCCAAAATGCCAGAATTAAATATGCACCCGCCATAAATGGCACAACTAATTCAGCAACCCGCGCAATTGAACGCAAACCGCCAAAGATAATCACACCACTAATAATGACTAATACAATACCGACATATAAAGGATTGATATCGAAGGCAAAAGAAGCTGCTTGTGCAATTCAGTTTGCCTGAACGGCATTAAATACAAGACCAAACGCGATAATAAGGAAGAATGAAAACAATACACCCATCCACCGCTTCTTCAACCCTTTCTCCATATAGTAGGCCGGGCCACCACGATAATTTCCCTGATCGTCTTTCGTCTTGTACAACTGAGCAAGCGTGCTTTCCACAAAGGAAGTTGCCATACCAATAAATGCAACAACCCACATCCAGAAAATAGCCCCAGGGCCACCAGCAGTCAGTGCAATCGCAACTCCGGCAAGATTCCCGGTCCCTACGCGCGCCGCAAGGCTGGTACATAAAGCCTGAAAAGATGAGATGCCGGATTTATCTGATTTCTTGCTGTGTTTCAGGACTGAAAACATGTGGCCAAAATGGCGAAGTTGTATAAAACCAAATCGTATAGTGAAGTAAAGGCCAACACCAAGAAGCAAGTATATTAATACGTAGTCCCAAAGAATGTTGTTAATGAAGTTAATCAGATCCGTCAAGATATTTTCCCCTTACTATTAGCAAACATTAGCTGACCATAATCAGTATCCGTATAAAATTTATTGTGCTTAATATCCTTTATTATTAACAAGTAACACAATTCTGTGATTGAGACACAGAGATACTAGTCAGTAAAACGAAAAGAATGTAACACAATATCTATTTCAATGGGTAACTTTTAATGAAATTTTTACATTTACTTTAGCGTTTATGAACATTTGCACTAAGTTACATTTATGCCAACGGCCCTATTCTAGCCCTGTGAATCATACTTAATGACGAATAAATGGTCTGTTTTATTTATATCAGCTGTATTTAAGATGTACATCTTACGAAACAATTCATACACAAAAAAGAAACAATAGACAAACAAAAGTCAACTTTATCAAAAGTAATTAAATATAAAATGCTTATAAACGCTTCTTTTAATCACTGCTCGCATGTCTATCTGATAGAAAATTAATTGTTTATTTTACAACCTACCTATGTAGTTAATCTCTCAACTCAACAATAATTGCATTCATTAAAAACACTAAAATAAAGACAAAATTTAATGTTGAAATTTCTTGAATTTAAGAAAACATATAGCAATATCTTTCTTCAAATGAGATTATTAAATTTTAATGCTGTGATAATTGGAAAAAGCCACCATTTCATATTAAGATTTTCACTTGTTATTTTTTACATAAGAAATAAAAACAATAAGTTAGCAAGATATTAATATTCCACTATCTGGCCATCAGATAATCTGCTAGTGAGGTTATGATTGATGTTAGAAAGAAAAAGAAAAAATCCAGCGGACAATATACTTCCAAAAAGGGTATATAGGGGAAAATCTAAATACGAGTATCATCCAGCAACAGGCGGTTCTATCTCAATTTGCTGTTTAAACTCGCCGCTGTCTGTTATCTGGAAAGAGTACAACAAGATTGTAGAAAAAATTGAAAAAAATAGTACTTAGCCCTCAGTTTATATCAAAATTAATAAAACGGGAGTCTTCACTCCCGTTATTTTCAAACCATAAATAATCAACATGTGATATAGATATATTCATTTATATAATCACAGACTATTTTTACCGGAAAAATTTTTATTCTCTCTAACAAAATCCCTCTTACATCATGAAAGGTTTTCGGTTAATTTATCCCTATAATCCTACTTTTCAAAACACCAATTAAACATAAAAAATAATAATGATTATAGTTAAGTCTGCATGCACTTGGTGCCTATTTATCCGACATAATCTGCTTGATTTTTACTTTTCTGCCCAACACTATCGTCTTTAAAAATCCATGCTACGATATAAATTCGCTTATCAGCTTCTGTTATTTTCTCTTTGAAGCAACACATTAACCAATGGAGTATTGTCGATGCTTATAGTTAAAAAAATAAAATTTCCCGTACTCGCAACACTGTTTACCTTATTATTATCGTCTCCATCCTTTGCCAAAGATGGTGTATTGATTAATTTACCTGATAAAAAATTTGCAGTTATTTCGGTCGGTGATCTGGAAAGTGCATCCATAGGTAGCTATTCCATTGCTGTTTTTCAGGATCAAGCGCTGACGGAATTCAACGCAGGTGCCGTTTTTTCCCGCGATGGCTCAATATTTGACGATAATGGAAAGCCAAGAACAACATTTGCTGATATTGATGGTGACGGGAACAAAGAACTGATTATCTCTAAACTCACGGCAGGCTCAGGGAATTACCTCGAAGTAGATGCACTCAAGATTACTGATAAAAATGTCAAATTACTGACTCGCATCAATGCTAATAGTACGAATAATATTATTAGGTTACTTCGTGAACATTGTAAGAAAGAGCAGTGCTTAAAGCAGAAACAGTGACAGTACCTGAATCAGTTATTATGCCCATAAAATGTAAGGCAAACGATAGATAATGTACTATTGTTAATGTTATCACCACCATACCCAATGGATTTCGAGTTGCATCGCGGCGGAAAGAGGGTTATTCCCCCGGGAGCATAGCTCACTATATAATCAGGGTGAGTCAGTCAATAAAAAGCAACCTGAAAGGCGATGGGTATACCACGGTATAGCTGATCAAAGGGGAACCTATGAAACGTCTTTTATTACCATTTTTTTTGCTATCACTCTCATTTTTCTCTTATGCCGCACATACAAGTCAGGACAAGATTGCTGAAACCTATTGTGATGTATTTGGTAAAGCTTCCGTAGAGGCATTTAAAACGCATGACTCACCAGATGTAATAGCGCAGAATGCGTTAAATGCTTTACATAAGAAAGGGTTAACCCTGAAAGAAATCCAGTCTAATAAAAACGAATTTATTGCAACAATTAAACAAACTGTTGCTGAAGTCAGAAAACATAAACCAACATTCCCGAGCAGCCGTCATTTCGATGAGTCGCTGGCTAAATCAGTTAAAGACTGTAAGGTTCAGATAAAGCATGTTTTATCCCAACATGCTCAGTGATTAAATGCGGAGCAACGAAAATTCGCCGCTCCGCATCTATTTGTACACTTACAAATTATCGCTTTACTCGCAACATTCATCCCGACCACATAGATAGTCAATTATGCTTCCGGGGGACACTTTTAGTGCGGCAACCTACTGTGAAGTTCATTAAGTTTATTGGGTTCAAAGCGCCAGAGTAAAAAGGTACAAAAAGCTTTATGGAATTACTCCTGATTTTTTCTGGTTTTGTAAGTCAATACAGGCTTAAGCCGCGCAACCAATCTTACCAATCCTGTTTGTACCATTGCATCCATTACACCACTAATCGGTTTATAGGCTTCTGGCGCTTCCTGAAAAATCAGCTGATTATCCAGACAAACCACACGGCTCCCCAATGCAGTACGCGAAAGCTGTTGTGCATTATAACGCCCGGCTAGACGTGATTTACACTCATTACGACCCCATTTACGACCTGCACCATGAGCAAGAGAAAACAGACTTTGTTCAGTTGCTACCGGCTTCACTAAATAGCTATAGTCTCCTCGAGAACCCGGAATAACGACCAATCCCTGATCAGAAGGTGTTGCACCTTTACGATGTAGCCAACCATCAATTCCATCAATAACACTAGAGGTGAGTAAATTGTGTGAGACATCCAGTAAACAGCTTCCTTCAGCTCGCCAGCGTCCCAGCATCCGTTCAGCAATTAACTGACGGTTAAGGTGAGCATAATTGAGAGCTTGTTGATGTTGCTGAAGATAATGCTGCGCTTGTACACTGGACGCTTCCAATCCCTTATGCCCATACTGGCGAACATGTTGTTCAAGGATCATTTGCCCCATTCCACGTGAACCGCTATGTACCAACAATAAAAGCTCTTGCTTGTTCAGTTGTAATGTTTCAAGAATTTCCGGCTGATAAATTTCATCTATTTGCTGCAATTCAGCAAAGTGATTGCCACCACCAATCGTCCCCGGTGAATAGCAAAAATATTCGGTCATATCCTCTGGTAGTTCATCTTCTTCCAAAGGACTATCGATAGAACCGAGTTTTTTCTCCAATTTATCTAATGACCATTTATTCAGCACTAAATCTGTTTTCCACAATGCCATACCACACCCAATATCATTACCGATGAGTGCGGGATAAAAACGTGACTGTGAGAAAAATGCGGCACCAACTGGATAACCTCTACCCGGATGCAGGTCAGGTAAACCGACCACACGTACCATATCGGGAAGTTGTGCTGTTATTTCGAGTTGCTGGATAGCTTTGCCTTCCAGCCAGGTATTTTCTGCTGCAATAACCTGAACATGTGGTTGTGATACAGCCGAATATAATGTATTGCCCATAGATCAATCCTATGATCGATAAAAATAATAAGAATTATGGTTCAGGCTGTCCTAGCCAAAGCAATACCAGATATAAAAATCTTAGTAATTAGCTACAGACTGGCCCGAAAAGAGTCATTGTTACTGTTGTCATTATATTTTCTCCTTTCAGTCGTTAATGTGGATTAGTTAATATGTGAAAATGAAGTGAGGCATCATACTCTAAATATGATTCATATTACCAGTATTTTATTTAATCCATACTGAATTATTTCAAATTAATACTAAGTAATAATGACAATATGTGGCAAAAAAATAACTTTCCCTTCTAACCACATATTGAGATTAATAAAATTATCAAATAGTCCATTCTTTATTTTGCAGAACCACTCTATAACCATCTATATCTTCAAAGGTTTTCCCCACTACGTCCCAATAATCATTATATGACTGAACTACCTTAAAACCCGCTTTTACCATACGCTCACAGCATAGTTCCCAAATACTACTTTCACTAAAATAAAAAACTAACAAATTATCTTTGGTTGGCGCTCTTCCAACAACCGTTCCCTGATGATGTGTAAATTCCAGATGATAGCTGTGTTTTTCATGCCCAATGATTGAACCATCAAAGTTATTATGCCCCTGAAATTCACCTAATAGCTTAAACCCTAATCCATTAATGTACATCTCTGTAATTTCTTTAAGGTTATCAGTTGGTCTGGCTATTCTTAATATTGATGAACGTGGGATCATTATATTCTCCAATTATTTATTTTACGTTTTTATCATTTCTCACTATTAAACATGGACACTCTAAAACCTTAACCTAACTTGAGGTCAAGCTACATTTATCAGAACATTTTTGGGAATATACAGAAAAAAAAGCGGGATGTTTATTATTTAATCATCAGTTAATTTTACAAAAAACACTAACTCGGGATCATCTTCATCAAGATTTTCTATATAACCAACTTGCCTGAAGCCCGCCTTATTTAATAATGATTGCATCGGTTTATTAGATTGATTCGTAGACGTAAATAATTTTGGACAAGAGCAAATTGATTTTAGATAGTTGATAAGTTGTAAACCAATACCCTTCCCTCGGCTTCTTTCTCCAACCATCAGCATCTCAATAAAGCCATGATCAAAAAAATTATAATGCAGTACACCATAAGCAATCACTTCACCATCTAACTCAATCAAATAGCAAAGTTGATTCCTGACCCAGTTTTTAATTTGATCTACTCGGCGAGTATCATACAAGACAACTGAATCGATTCTGGTAAGAATATCGATATCAGGGGTATCAGCAAGCCGGATGTAGAGTATTTTTCCTTTTCTGCCATCGTCTCGACTCATTACAATGCTCCAGCTTTAGAGTTTTCACCTTCCAAACAGCATAAAAGCAATTATTTAGAACTGACTCTTTTACATTTTCCTAATACAGCATTCACCGGGCTAAAAGGATCGTTACTGCTCAAAGTAGCTATCACCCCCGATTTTTTAGTACCAACCAAATAGGAAAAATTTATGTTGTCCTTGACGGAGTCATAAATAACCTCTTTATTGTCTCTTGAGCCAAGCCCCAGCTTAGCACCAAAATACCCCCACGAACCCTCAGGTTTTACTCTCGATGGCATATTAGGATAAAGACTCACACCTATGTATTTTCCGTTTCCTTCAGCCCTCACCTTCATCATGACTTTAGGAAAATACCCGAAAGGAAATTCTTTGTGGTTTTTGGGCTCCCTGAATATGTATGCAGGGTACAAGTAACAGGAATAATTGCCATCACGGATATCGAGCTTGCCATCAGCAATGGTATAAACTCCGGTATCTGCCAGCAAGTAACCCGGAAACAACAGTAATACAACAGCAACTTTCTTTAACATCTGTCACTACCTGTTATGGTTGGAGTGATTCAAGTATAGCTTTGATGTTCTAGTAACACATAATATGATACCGGTCTATCAATTTATAACTAATTTCCGGTATAAACTGACCCCACATAGTATTACATTGCCGGAAAGAGACTTACCCAACGTATCGAGAGAACTCATCTTACATCTCGTATCCGGATAAAGAGACTGAATCGAAAAACGCTAGACTATTCCAAATCAGAAGAGCTACATAACAAAGTGATAGGGAGGTTCATTGAGCATGAATATATATTTCATAAGAAATATAACTATTGGCTCATGACCATCATAGGGAGCATGACCAGCGAGAACATTTGTTGCTGACCAGCTCCGCAGGAGGTAGTATTTGGTTATCAATAAAATTAGTTATTTTTAGAGGTATTTTCAGCTATTTCTTTTAATTTCGCGTAGATATTAAAAGATAATATAATTAACTCACAACTAATACGGACACCTATGACACCAAAAAAATAGTAGCTAATCCACTTAGTAAGCCAGAAAAAAAACTACCGTAATAGCCAGTAGCAAAAATAACGCTAACCCCTGATATAACAACCGCAATTATTCCAAGCCAATAAATAATAATAATAATCTTTGGCGTTATCATTTCATCGAAATTCAATAGAGATTTAAACATGGTTACTTCTTTTTTCCTTTTGTAATTGTGATTCTTGTTTTGATTTCTTGTCTTCGCCTAATAAATGCAATTTCTAAGAAAGGCGATCAGTTACAGCTCATGCAGCAGAAAGCGGAGTGATTTATAAAGGGCTTTCAAATCCCATTTAATCACATTGATTAATCTCTCCATTTGAAACGGAAGGATTGAGGCATAGACGGGGTTGGGACAAAAGAAATAAATAAAATCAATGGGGTTACTCCATTTGTCCAGCAAGTAGGATTTACGTAATGGTTGGGCCAAAGTGACGGCCTCGGACAAATCAATAAGTTGCCGCAGGTGTCCGAAAATCTTCGTATACCCATCAACCAAAGTGAGGACTACCAAAGAATCAATGAGTTAAAAGGTGGGAATTGTCCTATTAAGATAACTTATTGACTTTGATTATCTCTATCACAGCGATAAAGACATTTAAAATCATTCCCATTTATGGTTTGCTTTACAAACTCACCATTTAAGAAAACCAAACAATGATAATGGTGGCTACTATCTTTAAATATTTTAAATTTCTCAATCAGAATATCTTTAACACGCTCCCCGCCTGCTAGATCATAAAGAGCAGAGATACTTTTGCTTCCGCATGTTGAAGTAATAATTCCGAAATAAGCTCTCACAAAAACACCGGGTAAGAGGATAGATAGTTTCGACGCAAAAGAAGTTGACCAAAGATGCTGGCGGGGGTCGTTTGTCTTTGTTCTTTCCCACTGCCTATATCCTTCAGGAGTAGGATTAGCTAACTTGCAAGAAATTAAACGAACATTGTACAAATCTGGAATACTCGTCCATTCATTAATCAGTGCGGCGAGCTGCTCCGGATTGCGGTATTGATTGTTTATACGGACAGTTCCGGGCATTTTCTTATGCCAACCATGACTAGCTATGGTTAGTCGGTTTTTCCCTTGCACTTTCCGGTGTGGCTCTTCGAATACATAAGAGTCTTGAAACACGGATATGAGTCTCATACTGCTTCCCCTACGTCCCGTAAATTATTTAAGCAACACCGAAAACCTTACTCCATCAGTCCAGCCTGATCAATATCAGTCTTAACCTCTGCCGCCTTCTGCTTCACATTCCACACTGTCGCCCCCCATGCCAATGAATCGGGTGGGGTTCCCGGAACACCCGAACCTCTAACAACACTGGTTTGTGTTATCCCGTTATAACCAGTATCTTGTGGAACAGATACCGCCTCGCCACCAAACCCAAAGCTTCCTTTTCTCAATGTATCACTCAAGCCAATATTTTTCACAAACTCAGTTTTACTGGGTATATCCGCCCCGTTCTGGGATTTATCCAACTTCCCGACAATCGCTTCATTCATCGCCTTTATCGATTGCAGTGATACCGTCTGTCCATTCGGCAGTGTCACCTCCACCGACCCGTTCTGCGTCATCCATTTATCCATATTCTGGAGAAACTGAACGATATAAGTATTGATAGCCACGATATGTCGGACACCATCAGACATGGAATCCGGTACGGTCACCTGAATCTGATAGGTGACGTTATTCAGCGTCACGTTGATGCTATGCGTAGGGTACGCGGTGAGAACGAAGTGGCAGCATGAGTTATCCGTATTCCTTTAACCACTCAGGGAATGGGTAAAGAAATATTGGGTTGAGCCTCAAGTGTTAATCAATTGTTAAGTATTATTCGCTTGTTTTTGGGCTAAGATAATTTTAAACACTGTTGTAAATATCTTGTTTTTTATTGGAGTTCGTTATGCCTAGGGCTATATCAGACTTTGAATTCTATGACAAATTAACCCAGCGTTTTAACATACTGAAGCCATACATGAGGGACATTACTTATACTCCGCCAAAGTCAGGGATACAAAAACCTATACCCGGACTGGTTATCAGATTACCTGTAGGTGACATAGAACAAATAAAAACTGAATTAGAAAAGACAGGACTAAATAAAAAAACAGGATTAATAGAGGCTATTAATTCCTTGGGTTTTAAGGCACTGCAAGGAAACCACTCCCAGCACGCCAAGGAACGAGAATACCTGCTAAATAGCAACGCAATCCCTGTATCAAAAGAGTCATATACTCTATACATACTTCCACATCTTGATAAGCTATATATAACTAGACGTAGCAAAAACCCTATCTTAGTGCTTCTAGAAAAGTCCCCTAAGATTTGTCAGGACTTGTGGGAATATCACAGAAATCATCCAACCCCACCAAATATTCCCTGCCTATCAACTAAATTCCCACTTCCTGACTCCTTTCAGGTTGCTCAATTTGCATCTGCAAGCTCTCAACCCGGCCCATCTAATTTGAGTTCACAACGCCATTCTCCTATCTTGAACACTCACTCACCAAGACAAAATCTTTACGATGAACTTAGTGAGTTTATACAATGGGGAGTCCCATATTCAGAACCATCATCACCACAAAGAAGTTTATCACCGCAGGCTGGTAACCCTATTCGTCACAACCCAGAGCAGCATCTTAGTAACCAGGCGGCTACCTCAAAATCCGGTTGGAATAATCCATTAATTGCTAGCCTTATTACCCATGCACCACCATCACAGCAATCTAATCAAACCTCATCACCTATACAGAGACGATTATCACCACAAGCAGGAGGCTCAACGAGGCACCAAAGCCAACCACAACATGATTCTGTCGCACAGTACCGTTCTTATAATTGGACTTTACCTGAAGACTGGGATCAATAATAAGAACCTGCTCAATCATCCAGTGTTTTGCGTCCACTTAGTAGGAATAAGTAACAAAATACAGACGACACAGGACAGGTGGCTTGGATACGCAGCTTGCGACGACCAGCGGCAACATCAGCCCGAAGAGTGTCAATTTCAGTCTTGGCATTGGCGAGTTCCTGAATGTGTTTGCTGTCTAGTTCATGCAGCATGTCAATGTGCGTGTTCTGATAGTTAATCCGGTCGGTCAGTTGCTGGATTTCAGTGAGCTGATCGTTATTGATACTGAGCTGTTTCTTATATCCAGAGCGATAGAGGTAAGCCGCACCGGAGGCAATAATCATCGCAATAACCACACCATAGGTAAAATTGAGCTTCATGATAAAAACATCTGGCGTTCAGATGCCCTACGCTTAGTCAGTCCGTTCATCACCTTACCCGCTGCCTTATTCCATCTCAGGAATTCATCGGCTGCACCTTGGTAATCACCCACATTGAGTTTCTTCAGTAAGGTAGAACGAGCGAAGTTACCTGCACCACAATTGAAGATGAACGAGCACAAGGCATCAAACTGACCCTGAGTCAGTGATACCTTTACGGCGGATTCAATCGTGATGTAAATAGGTTTAAGGTCATCATGCAGGAATGCTTCGGCCTGCTGTTCGGTGATAACTTGCCCCGGCTTGACGTCTTTTGTGTGACCGTAGCCAATCGTCCACGGGATACCACCTGTCGCCGGATCGGGATAGGCTTTCAGTTTCAATCCTTCATATTGTTTAATGAAGCTCAATCCGTTCTCACTGATTTTCATCAGATGTTCCCTCGCTGTTGTTCGTCTTCTGCCAGTAGCCTGATAAGCCGATAACGTTTGTAGAAATTAAGGTAATCACAAGTCAGTTTATGTTGACGCAGAACTTTCAGAAGACGCATATCAGCTCGCCACCCGTTCCGCAATTTACGCAGCGCGCACCAACGGCGAACCTGATAAAACATTACAACCAGCGGAAATATCTTCACACCGTATATTTCCTTAATCATCTGTGAGCACCTGTCAGTCGGTTCCAGAAATACGTGAGGGCGATACTGCCCATTGCCCCGCACATGCCTGCGCTGGCGAATGTCATGTATAAGCTCAGCCCTGCCTCCAAACTGATAAATCCGCCTATCAGTCCGGTAAATCCTGAAACAATGACCTGGGCAAATGCCCCAAGCCAACTCCAGCGGGCGTTGCTGGTTTTTATATCAATGATGTAGCGGACTATCCCGCCCCATGCAGAAAGCAGCAAAAGTATCAGCCACTGAGACAGCTCAAAGCTGCTTGGGTCTTTATTTGGCATACGCATATTTCCACCCCATCAGAACAATGGGCGTCCGTGGGGTGAGTCTGTAGGTCGCCCCTGTGAGTAGGTTAAAAGTAATAAGGGAATAGTTAAAGTATGTTGTTAGATCAGCCAAAGGTTAACCAATTAACAGAGGGATGGCTGATACTCAGTCATAAAAGCCAGTCAATGACTGATAAATACCATGATGATAGAGGTAAAGATTGGATTATTTTGGCTGTGAAATGGCGGTCAATTTATAACCAGTTTTGCAGAAGAATTTTCATACCGTTAAAAACAACGGGAACTATTAAGTCCCCGTTATCTATTTTAATCAGTGATTATTACATATGAGAAATAATAGCATCACCAAATTCGCTACATTTCAGCAGCTTAGCATCTTCCATCAGACGCTCAAAATCGTATGTGACAGTCTTAGCAGCAATCGAACCTTCCATACCTTTAACGATTAGATCAGCAGCTTCGAACCATCCCATGTGGCGTAACATCATTTCAGCGGAGAGAATGACTGAACCTGGGTTTACTTTATCCTGACCGGCGTATTTAGGTGCGGTACCGTGTGTTGCTTCAAACAGAGCACATTCATCACCAATATTTGCACCCGGAGCAATACCAATACCCCCCACTTGTGCTGCCAGCGCATCAGAAATGTAATCACCATTCAGGTTCATACAAGCAATAACATCATATTCAGCCGGACGCAGCAGAATTTGTTGCAAGAACGCATCTGCAATTACATCTTTGATAATGATATCTTTGCCCGTTTTAGGGTTCTTTATTTTCACCCATGGGCCGCCATCCAGTAGTTCACCACCAAATTCTGTACGCGCTAACTCATAACCCCAGTCTTTAAAGGCACCTTCAGTAAACTTCATGATGTTGCCTTTATGAACCAGAGTCACTGATTCACGATCGTTATCAATTGCATATTCAATCGCAGAACGTACCAGACGTTTAGTTCCTTCTTCCGAGCATGGTTTCACACCGATACCACACTGTTGAGGGAAACGGATTTTAGAAACACCCATTTCATCCTGCAGGAATTTAATCACTTTATCCGCTTCCACAGACCCGGCTTTCCACTCAATTCCCGCATAAATATCTTCCGCGTTTTCACGGAAAATCACCATATCAGTTAATTCTGGGTGTTTTACTGGGCTTGGAGTCCCTTGATAATAGCGAACCGGACGCAGGCAGACATATAAATCCAGCTGTTGGCGCAGTGCCACATTCAGAGAACGGATGCCACCGCCAACAGGCGTTGTCAGAGGGCCTTTAATAGCGACCCGATATTCACGGATCAAATCAAGTGTTTCTTCCGGCAGCCAGACATCTTTACCGTAAACCTGTGTAGATTTTTCACCCGTATAAATCTCCATCCAGGAAATTTTGCGCTCACCGCTATATGCTTTCTGAACCGCAGCATCAACAACTTTCAGCATGACCGGCGTTACATCAACACCAATGCCATCCCCTTCGATATAAGGGATTACCGGGTTATTCGGAACATTTAATTTACCTTTGGTATCAATAGTAATTTTTTTACCTTCCGCCGGAACAACTACTTTGCTTTCCATTAACCTCTCCTTTCAAGTAAGCGCAATGCCTTGTTAATTTTTTGTAAGGGACGTGTCAATATTACTTGAATATTCTGCAAACGCCAATGCTGTAGATTTCAGGTATAATATTGCCCTTCACTTTGTGCAATAACTTATCATGACAAATTTCTCTTTTAAAAAACGTAAACTTAATCGATTCAGTCAAAGAAAAAATAACAACACCACAAAAAGAGTAGCAGGCCCGCGTCGGGTGTTAATATTTAATAAGCCTTACGATGTTCTGCCTCAGTTCACTGACGAAATGGGAAGAACAACTTTAAAGAATTTTATTCCTTTCAGTGATGTTTATGCCGCAGGACGACTGGATAGGGATAGCGAAGGATTACTGGTTCTGACTAATGATGGAAAGTTGCAAGCCAAACTAACGCAACCCAATAAGAAAACGGCCAAAATTTATTATGTTCAGGTAGAAGGAATACCGGATGAAGTTGCACTAAGCAAGCTCCGCAACGGTATTACCCTGAAAGACGGCCCAACACTTCCTGCCGGAGCAGAATTGGTCGAGGAACCTGTATGGCTTTGGGAGCGAACGCCACCGATCAGGGAACGGAAAAATATTCCGGTCAGTTGGCTTAAAATCACACTATTTGAAGGCCGTAATCGTCAGGTACGCAGAATGACAGCTCATGTTGGTTTTCCAACATTACGTCTTATCCGGTTTAGTATGGGAGCATTACAGCTAGGGGATTTGTCCCCAGGAGAATGGAGAGAGATCGATTTTGTTTAGTCCACATATCACCGTTGCTTGCATAGTACATGCCAAAAATCAATTTTTGATTGTTGAAGAATTTATTGATGGTAAACCTCGCTGGAACCAACCTGCGGGTCACCTTGAAGCCGATGAAACATTGCTGCAAGCGGCTGAGCGCGAATTATGGGAAGAAACAGGAATTCGCGCTACACCACAAGCCTTACTAAAATTACACCAGTGGGTTGCGCCGGATGGAACCCCCTTCATCCGTTTTCTGTTTCTGGTTGAACTAGAGAAAATGGTGGATACCAACCCTCAGGATAGTGATATCCACTGTTGTCATTGGCTGAGCGCTGAAGAAATTATCAACAGCCCACAACTGCGTTCCCCATTAGTTGCTGAAAGTATCCGTAATTATTTGGAAAATCAGGCTCACCCCTTATCAATACTGGATAGCTATGGCTTGCCTTTCACAAAATAATTTCTCATTAAATGAAACACAAATCACAACAGCGCGAAGACGTTTGGTGCACCTTGCCTGTCAACATGCTAAAGTACTGCGTTTATTTTTTTCCGCAGTGAGATATGCCCATGTCAAATAACAGCCAGAAAAAAGTCATCGTCGGAATGTCCGGTGGTGTTGATTCATCCGTCTCCGCTTACCTGCTACAACAACAAGGTTATCAGGTAGCTGGTCTGTTTATGAAAAACTGGGAAGAAGATGACGATGAGGAATACTGCTCTGCCGCCGATGATCTTAAGGATGCGCAGGCGGTGTGTGACAAGCTGGGTATTGAACTGTATACCATCAATTTCGCAGCTGAGTATTGGGATAACGTATTTGAACTCTTCCTTGCTGAATATAAAGCAGGCCGTACACCGAATCCGGATATTCTCTGTAACAAAGAAATTAAATTCAAAGCATTTTTAGAATTTGCTGCCGAAGACTTAGGTGCTGATTACATTGCAACC
Source organism: Xenorhabdus bharatensis (assembly GCF_037996705.1). NCBI lineage: Bacteria > Pseudomonadati > Pseudomonadota > Gammaproteobacteria > Enterobacterales > Morganellaceae > Xenorhabdus > Xenorhabdus bharatensis. Next base: position 218,870 of record NZ_JBBMXG010000004.1, read on the forward strand.
GGCCATTATGTCCGCCGTCGGGATGTTGATGGCATCAGTCAGTTACTTCGGGGCCTTGATGGCAATAAAGATCAAAGCTACTTCTTATATACCCTGAGTCATGAGCAGGTTGCAAAAAGTTTATTCCCGGTCGGAGAGCTTGAAAAACCTGAAGTTCGCCGCATTGCCGAAGAGATCGGGCTGGTGACGGCGAAGAAAAAAGATTCCACGGGGATCTGCTTTATTGGTGAACGTAAGTTCCGCGATTTTCTGGGTCGCTATCTGCCAGCTCAGCCCGGCCCAATTGTTACCGTTGACGGGCAGACTATCGGACAACATACCGGCCTGATGTACCACACACTGGGTCAGCGAAAAGGGTTGGGTATCGGAGGAACTAAATCCGGTAATGAAGATCCCTGGTATGTTGTTGATAAAGATGTTGCAAATAACATACTGGTTGTTGCACAGGGCCATGAACATCCCCGCCTGATGTCTGTCGGCTTAATTGCCCAGCAACTGCATTGGGTTGATCGCCAGTCACTGGAAACAGAAATCCGTTGCGTGGTAAAAACGCGCTACCGTCAGCAGGATATTCCCTGCACAGTTATTCCTTTGAGTGAAGATAAAATTGAGGTTCGTTTTGACAGCCCCGTTGCCGCAGTCACTCCCGGTCAATCAGCTGTATTTTATCAGGGCGAAGTTTGTCTCGGCGGTGGTGTGATCGAACAACGTATACAGGAGTAATCGTGGCTAAAAATTATTACGACATTACATTGGCGCTGGCAGGCATCTGCCAGTCAGCCCGTCTGGTACAACAACTAGCCCATGAGGGGCAATGTGATGCCGGTGCTTTTGAAGTAACTCTCAATAGTGTTCTGAATATGAATCCGACATCTACTCTGGATGTCTTTGGTAATGAAGCGGTTAATCTGCGTACCGGCCTTGATGCTGTTATGGGGATGCTTAATGGTACAAATAGTGGCCTCTCAGCAGAACTAACCCGCTATACTTTTAGTCTAATGGCACTGGAACGACGTCTCAGTAAAAACCCATCAGCAGCCGATGAATTAGCGAAACGCATAAGCCAGCTGGAACGCCAGCAGGCGTATTTTGAACCTATGTCCGAGGGAATGCTCAATTCTCTTGCCGGTATTTATGTCGATGTGATTAGCCCGTTAGGGCCTCGTATTCAAGTAACAGGTTCGCCGGATATTCTGCGCAATACTTTGGTGCAGGCAAAAGTCCGGGCGGCATTACTCGCGGGTATTCGCAGTACCGTATTATGGCAGCAGGTTGGCGGTAGCCGTCTGCAATTTATGTTTTCCAGACAACGTCTCGTCCGACAGGCAAAAGATATTCTTGCGCGTTGTTAATTGAATTAATTGTTAAATAAATCGTTAAATAAAATCCGGGAGTTTCTACCAATGGAATTATCCTCACTGACCGCTGTTTCTCCGATTGATGGCCGTTACGGCGATAAAGTTAGCGCACTGCGCGCTATTTTTAGTGAGTTCGGCTTACTGAAATTCCGCGTGCAGGTTGAAGTACGTTGGCTGCAAAAACTGGCTACTACAGCAGAAATCACAGAAGTTCCTGCTTTTGATGAAAAGGCAAACGCTTACCTGAATGAAATTATTACAAATTTCAATGAACAGGATGCATTACGCATTAAAGAAATTGAGCGTACAACTAACCATGACGTTAAAGCCGTTGAGTATTTTCTGAAAGAAAAAGTTGCTCATATTCCTGCTTTACATCAGGTTGCTGAGTTTATACATTTTGCCTGCACCTCCGAAGACATCAATAACCTGTCACATGCATTGATGCTTAAAACTGCCCGTGAGGAAGTGCTACAGCCGCAATGGCGTCAGTTAATCGATACCATTAAGCGTATGGCTCATGAATATCGTGATCTGCCTTTGTTATCACGTACCCACGGACAGCCAGCAACACCTTCGACTGTAGGTAAAGAGTTTGCAAATGTTGCCTACCGCATGGAGCGCCAGTTCCGCCAACTTGGTCAAATTGAAGTTTTAGGTAAGATCAATGGTGCCGTTGGTAACTATAACGCCCATTTGTCAGCCTACCCTCATATTAACTGGCATCAATTCAGCGAATCATTTGTGACTTCTCTGGGTGTTCAGTGGAACCCATATACCACCCAAATTGAACCACATGATTACATTGCCGAACTGTTTGATTGTATTGCGCGTTTCAATACTATCCTGATTGATTTTGACCGTGATATCTGGGGTTATATCGCCCTTAATCATTTCAAACAAAAGACAGTTGCCGGTGAGATTGGCTCATCAACCATGCCACATAAAGTTAACCCGATTGATTTTGAAAATTCAGAAGGTAATTTAGGTCTGGCAAATGCAGTATTTGGCCATCTTGCCAGTAAACTGCCTGTTTCCCGCTGGCAACGTGACCTGACTGATTCAACAGTATTACGTAATCTGGGTGTTGGTCTGGGATATGCGTTAATTGCCTATCAATCCACAATGAAGGGCCTGAATAAACTGGAAGTCAACGAGAAACATTTATTAGGCGAACTGGATCAGAACTGGGAAGTATTGGCGGAGCCAATTCAGACGGTTATGCGCCGTTATGGTATTGAGAAGCCCTATGAAAAATTAAAAGAGCTGACACGTGGTAAACGTGTTGATGCAGAAGGAATGAAAAACTTCATTGATAGTCTCGAACTTCCGGAAGAAGAAAAAAATCGCCTTAAGTTGATGACCCCTGCAAATTATATTGGCTATGCTGAATTACTGGTTGATGAATTAAAATAAAACGATTTTATTTATAATAATGTGAACAGGAATTCCTGTTCACATTTTGAAAAACAACGTAACCTTATATGAAGTATAAATAAGTCGCAAAGTTATATACTATTTTCTGTTTACCTTATTGTTTTTAACAATTCATTCATTAACATACCAATAATAGACTAAATAGTTACTATACTTGGTTTAATCATAACAACATATCTATAATTTATTTAAATCCATCCATAAAGTTGACTATCTAGCTATTTAAGATTTATTTGATAAATTTTACTGGTTAGCATAAGGAACCATTATGCGAATATTAATAGTTGAAGATAATGCGTTGCTTCGTCATCATTTAAAAGTACAGCTTCGGGATATTGGTCATCAGGTTGATGCTGCTGAAGACTCAAAAGAGGCTGATTATTATCTGAAAGAAAACCACCCTGATGTTGCCATCATTGATTTGGGATTACCGGGGGAGGATGGTTTAAGCTTAATTAAACGCTGGCGCAGCGATCATATTAATATCCCCATTCTCATTCTTACTGCCCGTGAAAGCTGGCAGGAAAAAGTTACCGTATTAAATGCTGGTGCAGATGACTACGTGACTAAACCTTTCCAATTGGAGGAAATTAATGCACGTATACAAGCATTAATGCGTCGTAATAGTGGGCTGGCATCGCAAGTTGCGGAATTACCACCTTTTCTGATTGATCTTTCACGTAAGGAGTTTTCTGTTAATGGTAAAAAAATAAAATTAACTGCTTTCGAATATACGATCATTGAAACTTTGATGCGTAATAATGGCAAAGTTGTCAGTAAGGAATTATTGATGAGGCAGTTATACCCTGACGCTGAATTACGTGAAAGTCATACAATTGATGTATTAATGGGACGTTTGAGAAAAAAAATATTGAACGAATGGACTGACGAGGTGATTGTTACAGTCCGTGGTCAAGGTTACCGCTTTGATGTGAAATAGCACCATGTTTAACTTCCTGAGAACTCATCTCTTCTCCCTGAGAGCAAGGTTTCTCATGGCGGCAACTGTCATTATTCTTGCTTTGACTCTGCCTTATGGGGTAGTTGCAATTTTTGGCTATTTAATGCGTCTTGATAATGACACTTATGCCATACTCAGCAATCAGAGTAATTTATTTTATTCACTGGCCAGTTGGAAAGAAAATAAGTTATCGGTTCATCTTCCCGATAATTTTCACATGGGAAATCGCTCATTAACTCTGATTTATAACAATAAAAGTGATATCATCTGGCGTCAGAATCATGTACCCGAACTCGAAGAAAAAATTCATCCTAATTGGCTGAAAAAAAACGGCTTATATGAATTAGAAACTTATTATCACGATATACATCCTCAGCTATATTCTGAATCACAGAATCAGTCTCCGACCAATAATAAAACTGACACTGGTTCTACTGCTGATAAGATACTGCTGATTTATTCTGTAGCCGTCAATATTTATCCGGCAACGGATAAACTTCCGGCATTAACCATTGTAGTTATCAATACCATACCCCAAAATATTCAACCGTCAGAAAAAATTTGGGAATGGTTCGGGTATGTATTGATTGCCAATCTGATTTTAATTATTCCATTAATCTGGCTTGCTGCGGACTGGAGTTTGCGCCCGATTAAATCACTCATCACCCAGATACGCTCTCTGGAAAAAGGTGAACGGCAAGAGTTAGATGAAAACCCACCAGCTGAATTAAAAGGCCTGATTAAGAACCTGAATGCCTTATTGGATAATGAGCGCCAACGCTATAAAAAATATCGAACAACATTATCAGACCTGACGCATAGCCTGAAAACCCCTCTGGCCGTGCTTCAATCTACACTACGCTCTCTACGCTCAAATAAACAAATGACCATTAAGCAGGCTGAACCCGTCATGCTTGAACAAATTGACAGGATTTCTCAACAAATCGGTTATTATTTACATCGGGCTAATATATACAACGATCATAACTTCATTCTGAAAAAAATTTTTTCCGTCCCAACCCTGCTCGATAGCCTTATTAATGCACTGACAAAAGTTTATCAACACAAAGGTGTCAATGTTACTTTAGATATTTCGCCTGAATTAACCTGGCTGGGTGAAAAGAATGATTTTCTGGAAGTCATGGGGAATATTCTGGAGAATGCCTGTAAATACTGTCTGGAATTTGTTCAGGTTACTGCCATGATAGGCGAGAATTTCCTCACCATCATTGTTGATGATGACGGCCCCGGTGTTCCCCCTAATAAACGTCATATCGTTTTCGAACGCGGTTTGAGAGCCGATACGCTGCGTCCGGGACAAGGGCTGGGGTTGTCGATCGCCGCCGAAATTGTGGAACAATATGACGGCAATATCAGCATCGACAAGAGCCATCTGGGAGGCGCAAAAGTCAGTGTGACTTTCCGCAACCAGCAAATCACCTAAAATCTGTCTCAACCACACTTATCCCCCCTTCTCGTTATACACAATGGATTTCAAGATTCATCACGGCGGCAAGGGAGTTCATCCCCGGGAGCATAGGTAACTATGTGACCGGAGTGACCGAGCGCAGCCAACAAAAAGGCAACTTGAAAGACGAAATGTATATCAAAATGACTATAACTTAACCGGCAACAGGGGTACTCACAATGAATACAGAATGCGAGCAGCCTCGAAATATTTCATCCGAATCTGATAACTCTATTGACTATCCGTTATAATAGCCTGAAATTCTCTTGTCACTCAGGATATCACCATGAATTATCAGCTGAATCTGGATTGGCAGGCGTTCTTGCTGAATCACTGGCAAAAACGTCCATTGCTAATCAAGCAGGGTTTCCAGCAATTTATCGACCCACTTTCTCCCGATGAGCTGGCGGGACTGGCGATGGAAAATGAAATTGACAGCCGTTTAGTCAGCCATAAAAAAGATCGCTGGGAAGTTTCTCATGGGCCATTTGAAAGTTACGATCATTTAGGCGACCAAAACTGGTCATTACTCGTGCAAGCCGTCAACCACTGGCATCATCCCTCTTCTGCCCTTATGAAACCATTCCGTGTGCTTTCAGACTGGAGAATGGATGATTTGATGGTTTCTTTCTCTGTTCCGGGTGGTGGTGTCGGTCCACATCTTGATCAATATGATGTATTTATCATTCAAGGAGAAGGACGCAGACGCTGGCGTGTCGGGGAAAAGATCCCAATGAAACAGCATTGCCCTCATCCTGACTTGTTACAGGTTGAGCCTTTCGAAGCCATTATCGATGAAGAGATGCTCCCCGGAGATATTCTCTATATTCCGCCCGGTTTTCCACATGAAGGGTATGCCATTGAACAATCACTGAATTATTCAGTCGGTTTCCGTGCTCCGAATGCCCGTGAACTGTTCAGTGGTTTTGCCGATTATGTTCTGGCAAATGAATTGGGTAGCCATCGTTACAGTGACCCTGATTTGGCATTCCGTGATAATCCTGCACTGATTCAGGCAAACGAACTGGCGACTCTGCGTACCATGATGCAGGATTTACTGGAACAACCGGAAACGTTCCAAAGCTGGTTTGGGGAGTTTATCTCTCAGTCACGCCATGAGCTGGATGTCGCACCCCCAGAACCGCCTTATGAGAGTGATGAGATTTATGATCTGCTCAAACAGGGTGAAAGCCTGAATCGTTTGAATGGACTACGTGTGTTACGTGTAGGTGATAAGTGCTTCGTTAATGGCGAATTAATGGATACATCTCATTTGCAGGCAGCGGATGCACTTTGTCAGTATGATACGGTCAATGCTGATATTTTGGGTGATGCTATTGATGATGTCCGGTTTATCAGCCTGCTTACTGCTCTGGTGAACAGTGGTTATTGGTATTTTAATGATTAACCACCGCGTAGCTAAATGCGGCAGGTTTTAAACCCTATTCCGGATAACCTGAATGTTTGCCCCAGTCACATAACTGACTAAAGTCGCTGGGGCAAATTTCTCATTCAGACATCTGATGAAGTAATGACTGAATATATTGAGTCACTATTTGGCTAGCGTTGCCATAATGTTTTTCATCAAACATGCTTTCAACCTGACTGGGTTCCAGATTAAGCTCAACAGTATGGGCACCTGATAATTTCGCTTCATGTACAAACCCCGCAGCAGGATACACATGGCCGGAAGTGCCAATGGCAATAAAAATATCCGCCTCAGACAAAGCAGAATAAATTTGTTCCATCCCCAAGGGCATTTCGCCAAACCATACAACGTGAGGACGCAGTAATGAAGGAAACTGACAACAGTGACAACGATCATCCACCGTCAGGTGAGATGTCCATTCAATAACCTGCCCGGATTGACAGCAGCGCACCTTCAGTAGCTCGCCGTGCATATGGAGAACACGCTGGCTTCCCGCACGCTCATGCAGATTATCAATATTCTGTGTGACCAGCAGAAAATTATCGCCAATTTGTTGTTCAAGTTCTGCTAAAGCATAATGTGCGGCGTTAGGCTTAATCTCCGCCTGCTGTAGATGCTCTCTTCGCGCATTATAGAAGGCCTGAACTAATTCAGGGTCACGTTTGAATCCTTCCGGTGTCGCAATATCTTCAACACGATGTTCTTCCCATAGCCCATCAGAAGAACGAAACGTTCTAATGCCTGATTCAGCGGAAATACCCGCTCCGGTCAGTACTACCACATGGGGTTTCTTTATTTTATTTGCCACACGGATATCCTGTAAAAAATTTGCCGATGAAACCTCTGATTCCGTAGTCACCTACTCTTACAGAATTTACTGAGCCGATGAATAACACGCATAAACGTCTCCGCAGAATAATCCTTTTATACACTTCGTCTTTCAAGTCGCCTCTTTGTTGACTGCGTTCTCTCCCCCCGATCACACTGTTATCTATGTTCTCAGGGGTTACTCACTACTCACCGCGAGACAACTTGAAATCCACAGGGTATAGGATCATTTCCTCAGTTTCTGTTCACTTACCACTCTTTCTTTATTCATGGTGTGTTCAGCTCATCGTTTCTACTCAGTTCACTCCGTAAGATAGCGCGCTTAAGTGATATAGTGAATACTCTGGAATATCATTGACCACTCAAAATCCGCGCTGGATCAAGTTTACTGGCCCGACGAGCCGGATACCAACTGGCTAGCAAGCTCAGGATCAGCGCCGTTAACAAAACATAGAAAATATCCATGGTATGTAATTCTGACGGCAGAAAATCAATGAAATAGATATCACCGGAAAGAAATTGATGCCCGGACAGCTTCTCTATCCATTTAATAATAGCTGTCAAATTAAGTGCCATGAAAATTCCGACAATAGCGCCAATAATACTGCCAACCATTCCGGTCAATAATCCATACCACAAGAAAATTGACCTGATATGACCATCCTTAGCGCCTAATGTACGCAGAATAGCAATATCACTGCTCTTATCTTTGACCGCCATTATCAGCGTTGAAACGATATTAAAACAGGCGACCCCAATAACTAAAATCATGGCTAAGTACATGATACCCCTTATCATCTGGATATCGTTGTACATATAACCGTAGTCTTTCAGCCATGTGCTGATATAGACGTACCTGCCTGTTGCATTACCGGCGGCTATAACTCGCTTCTCCGCCGCAAAAACATTGTCTGCTTTAATGGCAACACCCGTAATAGCATCGCCATAGTCCAGATATTGTTGTGCATCAGATAACGGAACCAAAGCCAAACGGTGATCCAACATGCCACTTAACTGAAAAATACCGGTAACTTGTAAACGGATTCGTTTAGGCTGTAATAATTTCAGACTCGGATCGCTGTTTGGGATCATCACTGTCAGCCAATCACCCTGTTTCACATTCAGTGAATTTGCGACTCCCTGCCCCAGAATGACCTGATGTTTGCCCGCCTGAAATGTCTGCCATGCGCTGTCACGGACAAACTTATACAAGGTACTGACTTCAGCTTCAGTGGCAGGATCAACACCACGAACCTGAACAGCATGGAGTTTATCTCCTCGTTCCATCAGCCCGGTAAATTCAACATAAGGAGATGCTCCCGCAATGCCCGGGGTTTGTCTGATTTGTTTAAGCGCTGATTTCCAATGCTGGAAAGGCTGTTCTACCGTGTAAATCTGCCCATGAGGAACAACAGAAAGTATCCGGTTTTTCAGTTCACGCTCAAAACCATTCATTGCGCTCAAACCGATGATCAGCACAGCAACACCCAGCATGATCCCCAGTGTTGAAATGACTGAAACCAAAGAAACCATTCCCGCACGACGTCGCCCCTGACTGAAGCGTATTGCAGTAAGTAATGCAAGAGGCAGATTTGCCATTACACCCCTCCCGTCAGGGTTAATTCATCCTGTAAATATCCATCACGCATTTCTACCTGACGCGCCAGTCTATCAGCCAATTTCAGATCATGAGTCACAACCAAAAATGCCGTGCCCTGCTGTTGATTCAGGTTTTTCAACAGCTCAAAAATGCTGTCAGCGTTACGTTGGTCAAGATTACCTGTCGGCTCATCTGCCAACACCAATGAAGGTTCGTTCACTAATGCACGAGCAATAGCAACCCGTTGGCGTTCACCTCCTGATAATTCAGAAGGCCGATGATGTGCCCGCTTTTCCAGCCCGACTGCCGCCAACATATCCCGTGCCTTTTGTTCAGCCAGCTTCTTACCTCCAAGCAGCCTTTTCCTACCGATCAAGAGTGGCATAGCAACATTTTCTAATGCATTAAAATCAGGCAGCAGATGGTGAAACTGATAAATAAAACCAATTTCTCTGTTCCGTAATTCTGCCCGACCGGAAGCCGACATATTGTTAAGTGATTCCCCTTTGAAAATCACTTCACCTGAGGTCGGTGAATCCAATCCACCCAATAAGTGCAAAAGAGTGCTCTTACCCGAACCGGAACTGCCGACAATCGCCATCATTTCTCCTTGCTGCATGGAAAATGTGACGTTTTTTAAGACCTCGGTGGAAACCTGCCCTTCCTGATATTTTTTATATAAATGATGGCACAGTAATAAAGGTTGATTACTCATAACGTAAAGCCTCAGCAGGTTGGGTGGCAGCAGCGCGCCAGGAAGGATATAAAGTCGATAATAAAGAGATTAACATGGCACTGACGGCAATAATCACCACCTGAATGGGTTCAATGGCAACAGGTAATTGAATACCTTCTGTCAGCAGGCCGATAACAGGCATTAAGTTATTCAGTTGACTAGAAAGCAGAATTCCTAACCCCGTTCCCAATAAAGCACCAATGATGCCTGCTCCGGCTCCCTGAATCATAAAAATTGTCATCACTTGCCGACGGGTTAACCCTTGTGTCTGCAAAATAGCAATCTCACCCTGTTTTTCCATCACTAACAAAGAAAGAGAAGTGATAATATTGAAAGCAGCAACTGCGATGATTAGGCTAAGCAGCAACCCCATCATATTTTTTTCCATACGTACTGCCTGAAAAAACTCCCCCTTACGTTCACGCCAGTCTTTCCAGACCAAGCCTTTCGGAAGCGGCTGCTGACTTAACTCATCCACCTTTAATGGTTCAGTGAGAAATAAACGCCAGCCGGTAATATTGTTAACGGGATAGCGTAAAAGCCGGGCGGCATCCTGCTGATTGACCAGCATTTCAGTGTCATCAACTTCGCTGTTGGCAAAGAATGTTCCGGCTACTGTAAATAAACGCTGGCTGGGGATCCTACCCATTGGGGTCAGCTGGCTGGCACTCGGAACGATAATGCGGATCTGATCACCTCGCCTGACGCCCAGTCTCGCTGCCAGTTTTTCACCTAAAATCACAAAATAGCGACCGGGCTGCAATTGGCGCTGATCAACATTGACGGTATATTCCGCCAACGGCGTATATTCATCCGGCTTAATACCCAGCATAACGCCGACACCCACATTATGGGCACTTTGCAGCACAACATCGCCCTGAACAACCGGCTCAATACGGGTGACATCTTTTAAACCAGAAAGCTGGCTTTTCGGATGCTCGGCAGGATTAATTGAGCCATTTTCTGAAGTAATAATGACATGAGGCATAAAGCCCAGAATACTGGCCTCCAGTGAACGTTCAAAGCCGTTCATGACTGACAACACGGTAATTAATGCAGCCACCCCTAATGTAATACCAATGGCTGAAAGCCAGGAAACAAAGCGGCCAAATTTATCAACCGCCCGCCCGCGCATATAGCGCAATCCGATAAATAATGAAACAGACTGAAACATAGGATCCGCCGTATCAAAGGGGGTTATTTGAATGCATTAAATTAATGAAAAAGATCATATTTTATCTCTGTTCTTGCATATGTATTTTGTAAAAATTCAATCTATATCGTTTACTTATTACATATTATCACTGTTTAATTAAGTTTTGATGAGCACCTTCGAAATTGAAGATAAAAAAGCCCTGTTGTTAACGCGCGCTAATATATTCCCTCAGACCAGACTGTAAATCTGTTACTCAGCTGTTGCCAAAGCAAAGTGTTCAGGGATAATAAAGAGCAGTTGTACTATATGGAACCATTCACATTCCGGTTCTGTTTTTTTACTTTCTCTCAACCTGCCAGCGTATTTATTGTAAAGGCCACTGGGTTAAATATGTGTTGGGAATGGACTGAATTTTAGAGAACACATCAAACGCTTATGTCCGCAAAATATCGTTATCAACTTCCTGAACGCCGCGGTGATATCCGCCAGTTAGGCCACCTGATCGGTGCAGCTTGTGCCATCGAATGTGCTGAAATCATTGAACGACACTCCGGCCCGGTGCTGCTAGTCACAAAAGATATGCAGAATGCCTTACGGCTGCGTGATGAAATTCCACAATTTACCCGTACTTCAATAAATATGTTGTCAGATTGGGAAACTCTACCTTACGATAGTTTTTCTCCTCATCAGGAAATCATTTCAAACCGCTTATCTACCCTGTACCAGCTACCTTTTATGACAGAAGGGGCGCTTATTCTGCCTGTTAATACATTAATGCAACGTGTTTGCCCTCACGAGTACCTTCAGGGGCATGCTTTGATCATGCATAAAGGGCAGCGTATTTCGCGTGATAAATTACGGGCAAATCTGGAACAGGCCGGCTATCGCAGTGTTGAGCAGGTGCTTGAACATGGTGAATTTGCCACACGTGGTGCCTTGTTTGATCTGTTTCCTATGGGAAGTGAGCACCCTTACCGTATCGATTTTTTTGATGATGAAATCGACAGCCTGCGTACTTTTGATGTGGATAGTCAACGAACACTGGAAGAAGTGGAGAAAATTAGTTTACTGCCGGCCCATGAGTTTCCGACAGATAAAGAGGCTATCGAATTGTTCCGCAGCCAGTGGCGTGAAAAGTTTGATGTCCGGCGGGATGCTGAACACATTTATCAGCAAGTCAGTAAAAAAATGTTACCCGCCGGCATTGAGTACTGGCAGCCATTATTCTTTGAACAGCCTTTATCAACCCTATTTGATTATCTACCTGAAAATACACTGATTATTGTACAAGATTTGATGAACACGGCAGAACGTTTCTGGCAAGATACCGAGCAACGCTTTGAAAACCGTAAAGTTGACCCGATGCGGCCATTACTTCCTCCCGACCAAATCTGGCTTCCCGTCGACAGGTTGTTCGCCGAACTGAAAAAATGGCCTCGCATCCAAATCAAAAATGAAGAGCTGCCCAAAAAAACCGGAAATATCAACCTCGCTTATCAGCCTTTGCCTGATATCTCCGTTGCCGCTCATCATAAAGCGCCTTTAGATAAAGTACGCCGCTTTATCGAGCAGTTCAGCGGCAGGATTATTTTTTCGGTGGAAAGTGAAGGACGTCGGGAATCAGTCAGTGAGTTACTGTCCCGGATTAAAATTCATCCGGTCACAATACAGCAACTGGAAGATGCTAAAGAGGCCGGATGCTTTTTAATGGTAGGCAGTGCAGAACAAGGGTTTATAGATGAGGAGAAAAAACTCGCCCTCATTTGTGAAAGCGACATGCTTGGTGAACGTGTCAGCCGCCGCCGTCAGGATAACCGACGCACAATTAATACCGATACCCTGATCCGTAACCTCGCCGAACTCCGTCCCGGGCAGCCCGTCGTACATCTTGAGCATGGTGTCGGACGCTATCAGGGTCTAACAACTCTCGAGGCCGGAGGAATTAAGGCTGAATACCTCATTCTGACTTATGCCGGAGAAGACAAGCTGTATGTGCCGGTTTCATCTCTGCATTTAATCAGCCGCTACGCCGGAGGAGCAGAGGAAAGCGCACCGCTGCACAAACTGGGGGGTGAGGCATGGAGTAAAGCGCGTCAGAAAGCGGCAGAAAAAGTCCGTGATGTTGCCGCTGAATTACTGGATATCTACGCACAGCGAGCCATTAAAACGGGTTTTGCGTTTAAGCACGACCGGGAACAATATCAATTGTTCTGCCAGAATTTTCCATTCGATACAACACCCGATCAGGAACAAGCCATTAATGCAGTACTGAGCGATATGTGCCAGCCCATTGCGATGGACAGGCTGGTATGTGGTGATGTCGGCTTTGGTAAGACGGAAGTCGCCATGCGAGCCGCTTTTACCGCTATCAACAATAATAAACAGGTCGCTGTTTTAGTCCCGACGACGCTGTTAGCCCAACAGCACTACGATAATTTCCGCGATCGTTTTGCGAACTGGCCTGTACACATTGAGGTAATGTCACGGTTCCGCAGTGCTAAAGAGCAGCAGCAAGTTATAGATATGGCAGCAGAGGGAAAAGTCGATATCATCATCGGTACGCATAAGCTGTTACAAAGTGATCTGCGCTGGAAAGATTTGGGTTTATTAGTTGTGGATGAAGAGCACCGTTTCGGTGTCCGCCATAAAGAACGTATCAAAGCCATCCGTGCCGATGTTGATGTCTTAACCATGACAGCAACCCCGATTCCCCGGACGCTTAATATGGCAATGAGCGGAATGCGCGATCTGTCGATTATTGCAACGCCTCCCGCCCGTCGTCTGGCGGTAAAAACCTTTGTGCGTGAATATGACAGCTTAGTCGTTCGGGAATCGATTCTGCGTGAAATTTTACGCGGTGGTCAGGTTTATTATCTCTATAACGATGTCGAAAATATCGAAAAAGCAAAAAGCCGGCTGGAAGAATTAGTACCTGAAGCCAGAATAGTCATCGGTCATGGGCAAATGCGTGAACGTGACTTAGAACGTGTCATGACGGACTTCCATCATCAGCGTTTTAATGTATTGATATGCACTACCATTATTGAAACCGGGATCGATATTCCGACAGCAAATACCATTATCATTGAACGGGCTGATCACTTCGGTCTGGCTCAGTTACATCAATTGCGCGGGCGTGTCGGTCGCTCTCACCATCAGGCATATGCATATTTGTTAACTCCTCATCCGAAAGCTATGACCACGGATGCGCAAAAGCGGCTGGAAGCGATTGCCTCGCTTGAAGATCTGGGTGCAGGGTTTGCTCTGGCAACTCATGATTTGGAAATCCGGGGAGCCGGTGAGCTTCTGGGTGAAGATCAAAGTGGTCAAATGGCAAGTATCGGTTTCACACTCTATATGGAGCTGTTGGAAAGTGCAGTTGATGCACTCAAAAACGGGCGGGAACCTTCACTTGAGGATTTAACCACCAATCAAACTGAGATAGAACTGCGTATTCCGGTGCTGCTACCCGATGATTATATCCCGGATGTCAATATGCGTCTGTCTTTCTATAAGCGTATTGCCAGCGCTCAGAATGACAATGAACTGACAGAATTAAAAGTTGAACTCATTGACCGGTTCGGTATGTTACCTGATCCGGGCAGAAATTTACTACAGTCTGCGTCTATTCGCCTTACGGCTCAGAAGCTAGGGATAAAACGTATTGAAGCCCATGAAAAAGGTGGCTTTATTGAATTTAGTCAAAACCATAAAGTGGATCCCCACTATCTGATCAACTTATTGCAGACTCAGCCTAATATCTATCGGCTGGATGGGCCCACTAAACTGAAATTTATTAATGAGTTAACGGAAAGAGCTGAACGCTTATCGTTCATTCAGTCATTATTGGAAAAATTTGAGCAACATCAGGTATAACATCAACGCTGCTGCTTTCAAATTTTGTCGAATATATCAATAAATTTTAGTTTATATACCCAATGGATTTCGAGTTGCATCGTGGCGGTAAGAGAATTCATCCCCGGGAGCATAGATAACCGTATGTTTATAAAAACAGTGACTGGGGTAACAGAGTACAGCCAACAAAGAGGCAACTTGAAAGACGCAGGGTATACTTATCTCCGCGAATATAATAACTATGTGACCGGAGATATTTCATTTCGGGGGACTCCCTACAAATATGGTGCAAGGATCAGCTTCCCTTTTTCATTCAGAGGAATCGATTGATCTGGTTTATGCATCACTCTTACCTTACCCGGCATATTATCAATAGTATAAATGACATCATACCCAATAATACGTGGCTCCCTGATCTGAAATGCAATACAGTTTTTAAACTCATAATAGCTCATTGCATAGTATTCACTTGTTGTATTTAATTTTTCTATGAAAGAAAGTATATTATTTTTACATGCAGATAAGCGGTTACTTTCAGTATTACCAAATATCTTAATAAATGGCACCAATGCCCCATTACAATAATATTTTTGAGCAGAATCTATTGTTATGATAGGTTCAGAAGAGAGCACCTGAGCATATTTAGGTTGTGCTTTTTTAGAAAAAAATATTATAGCGATACCAATAGCAATAATAACAATCAGAGAGTAGATACTGCACTGCCTTGCCCTTAGCATACTGACATAACACGTCATTATATTAATAATTTGGCACACTCCTTACTTAAACATGTCCCTTAGATATTTTGGGAACTAAAAACACACTCAACTCGTGATTAAAAATTCTATATTTAATTCACTGTATTTATAGAAACTTAAGGTTCATCGAATTTAGATTTTAAATTAATTTCATATTTTTATTACATTTAATATTTTTATCATTACTAAATGTTTTCAATAATAACAAATAAGCATACATTTTATGTCATGGTTACCTAGCTAAAATTAGTTTTATTACAAGGATTAATCCGACTAAAAAATGAGAAGAAAACGAGCCAGGATAAACAGAATAAAAAATAGAGTGATATTGAATAAAAATTTATACACAATGGATTTCAAGACGCGTCGCGGCGGCAAGGGAACTCATCCCCGGGAGCATAGATAACCGTATATTTCTAAAAACGGTGTCCGGGGTGAAAGAGTGCAGCCAACAAAGAGGCAGCTTGAAAGACGAAGTGTATAGTGGCTCATCTGAAATTTATTGAAATATCATTAATCAAATTCAGATGAACCACTCTACTCTGGTTAAATTAGTGCAATTTCAATCGTGGACGGATCACACGATTTATCCCACCAACCAACATCATTAGACCTGTTTTAATATACCCATGCAATGCAACCTGATGCATACGGTACAAAGAGATGTAAACGATACGTGCGATACGGCCTTCTACCATCATTGAGCCACGCATCAGGTTACCCATCAGGCTACCTACGGTACTGAATTTAGATAAAGAAACCAAAGAACCGTGATCTTTATATTCATATTCTTTAAGCGGCTTTTCATTCAGTAAAGCCAGAATGTTATCATAGCAGCGGCTCGCCATTTGGTGAGCAGACTGGGCGCGTGGAGGAACAAAACCGCCCTCTTTTTTCGGACAGGATGCGCAGTCACCGATAGCAAAAATAGTCTCATCCAGTGTTGTCTGCAAAGTAGGCTTCACCACCAGCTGATTGATGCGGTTTGTTTCCAGCCCACCAATCTCTTTCATAAAATCTGGCGCTTTAATTCCGGCAGCCCAGACCATCAAAGACGCTTTGATCTGTTCGCCATCTTTGGTATTCAGACCATTTTCATCTGCGCTGGTTACCATTGTCTTAGTTAAGACTTTAACACCCAGTTTAGTCAGCTCTTGATGTGCAGCACCAGAAATACGTGGTGGCAGCGCTGGCAAAATACGTTCGCCGGCCTCGACTAAGGTCACATTCAGTGCATCTGAATTCAGGCTCTCAAAGCCGTAGCTGTTTAACTGTTTAACTGCATTGTATAGCTCAGCGGAAAGCTCAACACCTGTCGCTCCACCACCAACAATCGCTATATTAACTTTCTCTTCCGGGCACTGATTCGCAGAATATTTCAGGAACAGATTCAGCATTTCATTATGGAAACGATGTGCCTGCTGCGGATTATCAAGGAAAATGCAGTTGTCTCTTACACCAGCTGTACCAAAATCATTTGATTGGCTGCCTAATGCCATAACAAGAATATCGTAAGCCAACTCACGCTCTGGTACTAACAAATCACGACTTTCATCACGAATTGCAGCCAGTGTGATTTTCTTTTCTTCACGATTGATATTTGTGAGTGTACCTAGTTGGAAGTTGAAGTAATGGTTACTTGCATGAGCAAGATAACTCAATGCATCAACACCATCATCAAGAGAACCTGTTGCTACTTCATGTAATAACGGTTTCCATAAATGGCTGTTGTTGCGATCCACCAACGTTATTTCGGCTTTTTGCTTACGCCCTAATTTATGTCCCAAACGTGTTGCCAGTTCTAAACCGCCAGCACCCCCACCAATGATGACAATTCTTGTCTTTGGCGTTGTCATGACTACCCCACTGAAAATACAACTAATGTTATGTAAAGCGCTAAATGATTTTCTGAATAACGTTCTTAAATAACATCACTCATGATAAATTTCATACTGAAAATATCGCCAGAATATCACGGCTGGTCAGTAGGTCATACCAAAAATGACCCCTGCTAAATTCTTTTGATTAATTAGACACCAATCACAAAATTTATGTACTCAACTTTAATTAATCAGACTTAAATCTAGTTTATTAATACTTATAATTTACATTGTTAATATTATGTGATTAGCCATGCTATTTGATGAAATACAGGAAGAATATTGTCCTGAAATGGACATCAAAAAGTAATAAATAAAAAGGGAATACAAAAAGACAGGATCATAATGTAACAATCCTGCCTTTTGTTTAAGCGCAATAAATCAGAAGGAATTAACCACAGCTTAACCAGTGTTCACATAAATTATTTAATTGTAAATTTGCCCGCTGCCAGCGTTCTGATTTTTTCAGTTCTTCCAGACTGAACGACCTTCCCTGATGGTATAACCGTGCCACTTTATCTGAATTCACTATCGGTAAATTATCCAGTACGTTAGTCGCACCCTGACGGTTATTACATACCAGAATCATATCGCAGCCCGCTTCCAATGAGGCTTTTGCCCGGTCAGCGTATCCTCCCATAACTGCAGCACCTTCCATGGATAAGTCATCTGAAAAAATAACGCCATTAAATCCCAACTGTTGACGTAAAACGGTTTTTAGCCAGTAAGGGGAAGCACTGGCCGGACGATCATCAACCTGAGGATAGATAACATGTGCAGGCATAATTGCATCAAGTAAGTTGCGCTGGATAAAATCGCGGAAAATCAGCATATCGTGACAGCTAATGGCATCCATTGAGCGATTATCCACTGGCGTTTCTTTGTGGGAATCCGCTATGACTGCCCCATGCCCGGGAAAGTGTTTACCTGTTGATTTCATACCAGCCGAATGCATTCCCCTGATAAATCGCTCTGCCATCACCATCGCAGGTTCAGGCTCTTCATGAAATGAACGTTCACCAATCGCAGTACATTTATGGCCTAAATCCAGTACAGGGGCAAAACTGATATCAATGTCCATTGAAATCATCTCTGATGCCATCAGCCAACCCGACTCTTCTGCCAAATGCCCTCCCATCAGTTCGTCATGCAAACAGGCAAAAGACTGGGCCGCAGGTAATCGTGTAAACCCTTCATGAAAACGCTGTACCCGCCCTCCTTCCTGATCAACGGCAATGACTAAACGATGACGGGAAGCTTCGCGGATTTGGCGAACCAAATCACGCAACTGCTGAGTATCATGGAAATTGCGGGTGAACAGGATCAAACCGCCCACTAATGGATGTTGCAGAATTTCACGCTCTTCACTATCCAGCTCATGACCAACAACATCTAACATTACCGGACCCATAATATTCCTCACTTCTTATTAGTTATCTATTTATACACTTCGTCTTCCAAGTTGCGTCGTTGTTGGCTGCGCTCGCTGCATCTTGGAATCTATTGTGTATATTGGTTGCCATCTATTAATTGCCGATCTTCGTATTAAAACGTCAGCTTAAACCCCAGACGCAAAGGATAAGCCAGAGCTAAAAATTGCGGATCTTTTGTCTGCTTCCAACGTACTTCATACCACATCAGCATCATGTACCTGACCCACGGTTTCCATTGGCTAATTTTTTGTTGTAATAAAACAATATCACTGTATCCGGATGGGTCAGTACAATAATAATTCAAAAAAAACTTCTGCTGCATCTCATTCCATTGATTACCTTCAAACAGCCCCGCTAATGAAAAACCAATATCAACATCTGCGGCGTATTCCCAGTCAATCAGTTTCAAACCTTCCGATGTCATAATCAGATTATCAGGATGAATATCCATATGTGCAGGTGCTATTTTCAAAGGCTCAGGCATTTTCGCTGATATAAAGAATTTATGCAGCCGTAACCATTCAGGAGAAAGCCTAGAATTATCAATATGTAGCCATTGATAGGCTAATTGTTGTTTGAGTTGGAAGGTATACCCCAATGGGGCGTGGTGATGGAGAATGGCGATGATATTCGCCAATGACTGTTGAAATGCGGGTAAACCGAATTCTTCTGCTGTGATCTTTGTTCCTTTCAGCCATTTCAGTAACAACCAATCACCGTGCATTGCGATCACATCAGGCGCTATGCCGGTCGAAGATAATTTCCGTAATATCCGCTGTTCCCGTTGACGGTTGACACCCAGAGCACCACTATGCCATGTGTGCTTACGGCCAACCATCTGGCGTACACCATCCGTAATATAGTGGCTTCCCTGAGTCAGCCCTGTTAATGGCCTGATCTCCCAATTTTCTGCTGGAATGTCAGGCCACTTCTGACACAACATTCCAGATAGAGCTTCACTATTAGTTAATATCACTAGTTAATATCACTGCTACCGGACCAGAGTATTTCACCTGTTTTCACCAGCATAAGCTGCATGTTTATCTTACGCTGTTGACTATCACCAGAAGCCACTGAATAGATGACATAATCGGCATTTAAGTAACGAGCCAAACCGATAGATTTGCTGCGTGATGCCAAACTATCTTCTGATGACAGGCCCAGAGCCTGTCTGGCGTAATAAATCTGGCTTTTCGGCACAACCTGAAAAACATGCGTTTTGCTGACCACATCAGTAATTGCGTCAGTTGCCTTAAGTGTTCTCAGTGAACCACTCGTACTATTTTTGACATTATCAACGAGCAGTATTTTCCCTGCTTCTACGCCATGTGCTTTAGCCATTTGGTCAACTAATGGCTGTACGATGTTATTCCAGTTAATTGACTGAATCTTTGGTGGCTGAGGTACTTTCTGTAACGGCGGTTCAGTGGGTTCCGTTTTTTGCTCTGGTTCAGCAGGTGTAACAGGAGCAGGCGGTTGTGTGGATGTTAATGTACAACTCGCCAGCAACATTGCTGATATTACAACCAAGAAAATTCTTTTCATTCATCTACTCCGGTTACAGCTGTCATGTCTATCTTTCGTCTTACAAGTGACCGCATTAAAAAACAGCAGTGAGTAATATTACTCTGCCAGTAACGGACCTAATGGGTGCCCACCAACCAGATGCATATGGATATGAAAGACAACTTGCCCTGAATGACGGTTACAATTCATGATGAGGCGGTAGCCGTCTTCAGCAATTCCTTCCTGCTTGGCTATCTTTGCAGCAACCGTGAATAAGCGACCCAATGCAGCCTCATGCTCCGGCATAACATCATTAACCGTTGGGATCAGCACATTAGGAATAATCAGAATGTGAGTGGGTGCCTGAGGTGTAATATCTCTGAATGCAGTGACTAACTCATCTTGATATACGATATCAGATGGAATTTCACGACGGATGATTTTGCTAAAAATAGTTTCTTCTGCCATCTCATTTCTCCTTTATTATCATTTAATGTTCTTAAATGTCGATATGGAACAAATCACAAAAATTCCTTGTTGTCACTTCGGCTAGTTCCTCAAGACTGACCCCTTTCAATACTGCCATATACTCAGCAACATCGCGTACATAAGCGGGCTGATTTTGCTTACCACGATGAGGAACCGGCGCCAGATAAGGTGAATCAGTCTCTACCAGAATACGATCGAGGGGAACAAATCTGGCTGCCTCACGAATTTGTTCAGCATTGCGAAATGTCACAATACCGGAAAACGAAATATAAAAGCCAAGATCCAGTAAATCCTTAGCTGTTTCTTTATCTTCAGTAAAGCAATGCAAAACCCCGCCACAATCCTGCACTTTTTCTTCCCGCAATACCATCAGAGTGTCATCTTTTGCGTCACGGGTATGAACAATCACTGGCTTATTTAATTCGCGGCCAATACGGATATGCTGGCGAAATGAAGTTCTCTGCAATTCGGCATTTTCTTTCTGATAATAGTAATCCAGCCCTGTTTCACCCATTGCGATAACATCACTATCTGCGGCTAAACGGGCAAGCTCATCAAAGTCATAACCTTCATCCAGATTTAACGGATGAATACCGCAGGAATACGCAACATTGTCACGTTTGCCAATCAGGTTTTTCATTTGCAGGAAGCCGGGTAATGTGGTCGCAACTGCCAGCATATACTTCACATCCCTTTCTGCGGCCTTCGCCACTACATCATCCACACTTTTATGCAGTGTTTCATAATCTAAACAATCGAGATGACAATGTGAATCAACTAAAAACATAATATGCCCATATTTAAATGTATTACCGAGTGGAGCAAAGCTGCCCTTCCCAATTGAGTAATTGTTCAGTTAATAACAATTCCCGATTGATGCCCGCTACGGATATTAATTGATGACGACAGCGTATCCAATCATCAACTGTATTTAACAATTTTTCCACACTTTGGCTGGAGGCCAGATGGTGAATCAACATCTGCTGATCCTGATTGATACAGTAATTTTGCGCCTTCTGACGCCATTTTACCGCATCAGACAGCAGACTGATTAGCCAGTACAAAGACTGTTGTACATCATCACGATTCAACAATGGCAAAAGTGACAAGGTATCATATTTATGTAGCGCCTGCGTGATAGCCTGACAAAATACATTTCTCTGTTGCCATTTTTCAGTCTGGAGTAACTGTTTTGCTGCCAGAGGTGCTCCCTGAGACAGTTTCAGTGCTGTCTGAATATCCTGTGATGGTATCGTCGGGAGTTTTTTTTGCAGCCAATGCAAACCGGTCTGGGTATCAGGAGCCGGCAGGTGATAATAAAAACAGCGGCTTCGTAATGTTGCCAGTAAGCTGGCCGGATGCTGACATCTCAATAGAAAATAGGTATTACCGGGTGGCTCTTCCAGTGTTTTTAACAACGCATTTGAGGCTGCATCGGTCAGTGACTCTGTTGATGGCACCCACGCAATTTTAGCACCACCCTGTTGAGAATACTCATAAAGCTTTTCACTGAGCTGACGCACTGCATCTACACCTATTGTGCTTCTCCCCTTTTCCGGGGCGAGTACATGCCAGTCAGAATGTGTTTCTGCCAACATCAAATGACAGCCGTGGCATTTACCGCAACTTTTTATTCCCTGTTTATTCTGACACATTAGCCAACGGCTTAATCCGTAAAGCAGTGCATCTGCACCCGTGCCTTCATGCGCATGGAGTAAAAGAGCGTGGTGACCACGCCCCTGTTGGTGGGATTCAATCAGCTGACGATATGCATGGTTAAGCCACGGATACCAATTCATGCCTGAATTTCCTGTTGTTTCAGCCAATGTTGCAGAGCCTGACGGATGTCATCCTGTACTTTTTCCAATGGCTGAGTTGCATCTATTTTTATGATGGATTTATCTTGTGCGACCAACTCAAGATATCTCGTACGGGTACGATGGAAAAAATCTAATGATTCTTTTTCAATACGATCCAGTTCGCCACGTTCACGGGCACGCTGTAAGCCAATCTCTGGCGGTAAATCAAGATAAATGGTCAGATCAGGAGAAAAATTGCCAAGCGATGCTTCACGTAGTGAAGCCAATAAATGTTGGTCAATGTTACGTCCACCTCCCTGATATGCCTGAGATGACATATCATGGCGATCTCCAACAACCCAGCAACCTTTTGCCAGCGCAGGCTTGATGACATTCTCCACCAACTGAACCCGGGCAGCATAAAGCATCAGCACTTCTGCTTTATCCGTCAATATTTCACCTTCGACCCCTTGTTTGATCATCTGGCGTAATTTTTCCGCTAATGGTGTTCCACCCGGCTCACGGGTAAAAACAAGATCAGAAATCCCGGATTGTTTCAGTGTATCGGACACTGTCTGGATAGCCGTGGTTTTTCCTGCTCCTTCAAGCCCTTCAATAACAATAAATTTGCTGTTCATTTATCCTGCTTCAATCTCTGGCGATAAAGGCTTACCGCTCTATTATGCTCTACTAAATTCGTGGTAAAAGTATGGCCGCCATTACCATCAGCGACAAAATATAAATAGTTAGTTACCGCCGGATGAGCCGCTGCCTTAATTGATGCAAGGCCCGGCATGGCAATCGGTGTCGGCGGCAGCCCTTCAATCATATAAGTGTTGTATGGCGTAAAGGTGCTCAGGCTGCTACGGAAAATAGTTCCGATGTATTTATCCCCTAGCCCATATATCACTGTCGGATCGGTCTGCAAGCGCATCTTTAAACGCAGGCGATTGACAAATACAGAAGCCACTTTAGCGCGTTCAGAATCTACAGCTGTCTCTTTTTCGATGATAGAGGCCATAATTAACATCTCATAAGGACTCTTATACGGTAGATTTTCAGCCCGGCTTTTCCATTCCTGATCGACAGCCATAACCATTTTTTGGTGGGCGCGCTTGAGTAAATCTATATCGCTTGTACCTGCGGTATAGAGGTAAGTATCAGGATAGAACCACCCTTCCAGTGAATTCTCTGTTTTCATACCCAGCCATTCCGCCAGTTCTTGTGGCGTCTTATCTTCAGCCACGTGCTTTAAGTATGGCGCATTCTGTAATATTTTTGACCAATCAGAAAGACGGCTGCCTTCAACAAAACGAATGGTAAACTGAACCTCTTTACCACTGACAAACAATTGCAGAATTTCTCTTACTGACATACCTTTCTGTAACCGGTAAGTTCCCGCCTTAAATTTAATCAGTTCCGGTTCAAACCGGAAGAGCCAGGGTAATAAGCCGTTATCTTTGATTAAATTATGCTGAATCAACAGCGTTTCTAAGCCGATACGACCCGTTCCGGCTGGTAAGGTGAATATGAGATCCTGAGCCAGATTAACCTTCTGGGCAGAAAAATTTTCCACTTTTTTAATAAAGAAGAAAGATGCTATTGCTGCAACAAGAATAATCAATCCAGATAGAATAAGAATGCGCTTTTTAAGTTTCATTCGGTTACCACTTTTATCTGCCTTTTAACTATCTGCCTTTCAATTATCTGCCTTTCAACGGCTGGCTGAATCGCTACCGTTTAATAATCCTCAGAATTACAGGCTTAAACATTCAGGTAATAGATATTCATATAACTCTCTGGATTGGTATTTCCATGCAGGCTGATTTTTATGTGCCTGAATCTGATTAACCGCCATAACAGGCATCAGTGAATTACAAATAATGACCTCATCAGCGTGAGCTAGTGCTTCAGGGTAACGCATGACACACGACAAGTGATAATCACTGCTTTCCAATAGCTGGATAATTTTCTGGCGCATAACCCCCTCCACACCACACTGGCTTAAATCCGGCGTATAGATATCTTTACCTCTCCGCCAGAAGATATTAGCGCTACAACATTCAACTAATAAGCCATCACTATCAAGCACCAGCGCTTCATCGATCTTTTCCTGATCAATAAACCGCTTTATCAGAACTTGTTCCAAACGGTTCAGATGCTTAATGCCCGCCAAATGAGGATTAATCCCCATAGCAACAGGGCTAAGCCCCAATGAAACCCCTGTTTTCCGTTGCCTGTAATATTGCTCCGGGTAGGGGCTTAATAAAAGGATCTGGTTTAGCTCGTTAATACCATCACTGCTGTAACCGCGTCCGCCCGAACCTCGGGTTAAGAGCACTTTCAAAACGCCAGACTCACATCCTGTTACAACTTGTTGAATGTGCTTTTCCAGTGTTAACCAATCCGGTACTGGCATAAACAGTTTTTCAACACCTTTTTGTAATCGTTTCATATGTAAAGGCAAAAAAGCTGCCTGACCCTGCTCTACCCTGATTGTGGTAAAGCAACCATCACCATATTGTACCGAGCGATCATTAACCGAGATTTGATCTTGCAGTTTGCCGTTAATCCAATACATCATCTTACTTTCTGATTCTTAAATAAAAAGGCGTGAAAACCTCAGGTTATAAGGGGCATTATAATAGTATAAAAAAAGCCTCAACACGAGTTGAGGCTTTTTATGAGAAATAGGGTGTTTTACATCTTACGGAAAATCAGTGAACCGTTAGTTCCACCGAAGCCGAAAGAGTTACACAACGCATATTCCATTCCCTCAACTTTACGTGCTTCGCCAGGAACAAAATCCAAGCGGCAATTTTCGTCCTGATTAACCAGGTTAATAGTTGGAGGAACAATCTGATCCTGCAAAGAAAGCACTGTGAAAATAGATTCCACAGCACCAGCAGCACCCAGTAGGTGGCCTGTCATTGATTTGGTTGAACTCACTAATACTTTAGTGCCTTCACCAAAGACAGATTCCACAGCCAGCGCCTCAGCAAGATCTCCCGCCGGTGTTGACGTCCCATGAGCATTAATGTAGCCCACTTGTTCTGAAGAAATGCCTGCATCTTTCAGAGCATTTTCCATAGCAAGTGCAGCCCCTGCTCCATCTTCAGGCGGAGATGTCATGTGATACGCATCACTACTCATACCAAAGCCAACGACTTCAGCATAAATTTTTGCGCCGCGTTTTTTGGCGTGTTCATATTCTTCAAGAACAACAACACCAGCACCATCACCCAGAACAAACCCATCACGATCTTTGTCCCAAGGACGGCTCGCGGTTTTAGGATCATCATTACGGGTCGACAATGCTCGGGCAGCACCAAACCCGGCAACACCAAATTCTGTACTTGCTTTTTCAGCACCACCTGCCAACATGATATCAGCATCATTATAAGCAATTATACGCGCTGCATGACCAATGTTGTGCACACCAGAAGTACAGGCTGTTGCAATAGAGATACTAGGACCACGAAGGCCATATAGTATGCTCAGATGGCCTGCCACCATATTAATAATGGTTGAAGGTACAAAGAACGGGCTGACCTTACGAGGACCGGCAGAAAGCAATGTTCTGTGATTCTCTTCAATCAGGCCCAAACCACCAATACCAGAACCAATAGCAGCACCAAAGCGGCCAGCATTGGCTTCTGTTACTTCGATTCCTGCATCTTCAAAAGCTTGAACACCTGCAGCAATACCATACTGAATGAACAAATCCATTTTTCGTGCATCTTTGCGCGAAATATTGAAATCTTCATGATTAAAATTCTTCACCAAACCAGCAAACTTAGTTGCATGGTTAGCGGTGTCGAAATGTTCGATAAGGCCGATACCACTCTGTCCGGTACAAACAGCGTTCCAAGAAGACTCTACTGTATTGCCGACAGGAGATACCATGCCTAGTCCGGTCACGACTACTCGACGCTTAGACACGGTTATCCTCCAGGGAGGGAAAAAATGTAAGACAAAAAACATAGGCGGTCGAACGACCGCCTAGGTATATGTGCTTATTTACCTGCGTTTTCAACGTAGTCAATAGCAGCCTGAACTGTAGTGATTTTTTCAGCTTCTTCGTCTGGGATCTCAATATCGAACTCTTCTTCCAGAGCCATTACCAGTTCAACTGTGTCAAGAGAATCAGCGCCCAAGTCATCAACAAATGAAGCTGTGTTTACAACTTCTTCCTCTTTAACACCCAGTTGTTCAACGATGATTTTCTTAACGCGTTCGTCGATAGTGCTCATACTATTAAATTTCCTATCAAAACTCGCTTTCGCGATGGTTTTCGTAGTTTATAAAATACAGGAAAAGATGCAACCAAATCCCGGCTGGTCGAACCACTAACTGCTTCTTTTGTATAAGAAATACATAAAAAAACAGCAGGTTCGCTCATTTTTTAGATCATGTACATGCCACCATTGACATGTAATGTTTCACCCGTAATGTAAGCGGCCTCATCAGAAGCAAGAAACGCTACAGCACTGGCAATTTCCTTTGCATTACCGAGACGATTAGCAGGAACATCAGATAAAATGCCTGCTCGTTGTTCGTCTGTCAACGCTCTAGTCATATCGGTTTCGATAAAACCAGGAGCAATAACATTGACGGTAATGCCACGAGAAGCGACTTCACGAGCCAGTGATTTACTAAAACCAATAACTCCTGCTTTCGCTGCCGCGTAATTCGCCTGCCCTGCATTTCCCATTGTTCCAACAACAGACCCAATGGAGATAATACGCCCATAACGTTTTTTCATCATAGAACGCATTACTGCTTTTGACAGACGAAAAATCGAAGAAAGATTAGTGTCAACAATACCTTGCCACTCATCATCTTTCATACGCATCAACAAGTTGTCACGTGTGATGCCTGCATTATTAACCAGAATGTCTATTTCACCAAATTCAGCACGAATATTCGATAGTGCCTGTTCAATGGATGCTGAATCTGTGACATTCAGTACAAAACCTTTGCCTTTATCGCCCAAATAGGCGCTGATTGCCTCGGCTCCATTTTCGCTGGTCGCGGTGCCAATGACACGCGCGCCACGTTCAGCCAATAATTCTGCAATCGCTCGACCTATGCCACGGCTGGCACCAGTAACTAGTGCAATTTTTCCATCAAAGCCCATGTTTTCCTCAGTCATTTATTCAGAGCAATTGTAAGTGATGATACATCATTCACTGCTACAGCACTCAGAGTACCAACAATTCGTTTTGTTAAGCCAGTCAGTACCTTACCCGGCCCTATTTCCAGCAGGTTATCAATACCCTGAGCAGCAATATACTCAACAGATTCTGTCCAGCGTACCGGATTATACAACTGACGAACCAGCGCCGCCCGGATTGTATCAGCAGATGCTTCTGTTTTTACATCAACATTATTAATAACAGGAAATTGCGGCTGCTTAAACTCAACAGACTGTAATGCATCAGCTAGCTGGTCTGCGGCGGATTTCATTAATGCGCAGTGTGAAGGAACACTGACTGCTAAAGGCAGAGCACGTTTAGCTCCCGCTGCTTTACATGCAGCACCCGCGCGTTCCACTGCTTCTTTTTCGCCGGCAATAACAACCTGCCCCGGAGAATTGAAGTTTACTGGTGAAACAATCTGGCCCTGTGCTGATTCTTCACATGCTTTTGCAATGGATTCATTATCCAGGCCAATAATAGCATACATAGCACCCTGCCCTTCAGGCACGGCTTCCTGCATCAGCTTTCCACGTAATTCAACCAGCTTAATTGCCTGTTGGAATTCAATGACGCCAGCACAAACCAGTGCTGAATATTCACCCAGACTATGACCTGCCATCACGGAAGGGTTTTTCCCTCCCTGTTGCTGCCAGACCCGCCAAATAGCAACAGAAGCGGCCAACAATGCAGGTTGTGTTTTCCACGTTTTATTCAGTTCTTCTGCTGGGCCTTGCTGGACTAACGCCCATAAATCGTATCCCAAAACCGCAGAAGCCTCTGCAAAAGTTTGCTCTACAAGCGGGAATTCCGCGGCTAAGCCAGCTAGCATGCCAAGAGATTGAGAACCCTGGCCGGGGAATACCATTGCAAAATCAGACATGTTTATCTTCCTGTTAAGTTAAAAACGTACTAGCGCTGAGCCCCAGGTAAAGCCACCGCCAAATGCTTCAAATAAAACAAGTTGGCCACGCTGAATTCTTCCGTCACGGATCGCCTCGTCAAATGCAGTCGGGACAGATGCAGCTGAGGTATTACCATGACGATCCAGTGTCACAACAACTTTATCCATCGTCATATTCAGTTTTTTAGCTGTCGCTGAAATAATACGTAAGTTCGCCTGATGGGGCACCAGCCAATCAAGCTGGGAATGAGCCAAACCATTAGCTTCCAATGTCTCATCAACAATATTCGCTAATTCTCGCACAGCAACCTTAAATACTTCATTGCCAACCATCGTAAGGTATGCTGGTGTATCCATTTTTTGGCGATCATGGTGAGGCACTGATAACAATTCGCCATAATCACCGTCAGCATGCAGATGGGTCGACAGAATACCCGGCTCTTCCGAAGCGCCTACTACCATCGCGCCTGCTGCGTCCCCAAAAAGGATAACGGTGCCACGATCTTCTGGATTAACAGTTTTGGAGAGCGTATCAGAACCAATAACCAGTGCATATTTGGCTGCACCCGTTTTGATAAACTGATCAACGACACTCAATGCATATGTAAACCCGGCACAAGCCGCCGCAACATCAAAAGCCGGGATACCGTTAATGCCTAGCAGTTTTTGGATCTGGCAGGCACTGCTGGGAAAAGCATGAGTTCCCGTTGTTGTTGCAACAACTATTAAATCAATTTGCGTTTTATCGATGCCTGCCATTTCTATGGCTTGCTCAGCAGCCTTGAATCCCATGGTTGCCACCGTTTCACCTTCATCGGCGATACGGCGCTCACGGATACCCGTGCGAGTGACAATCCACTCATCAGTTGTATCCACCATTTTTTCTAAATCTGCGTTAGTACGCACCTGAGACGGCAAGTAACTGCCCGTGCCTAAGATCTTTGTATACATTTATGCTTATTCACTCTTGGGTAATACTGCATTCAGTCGGACCGCAATCTTTTCAGGAATCTGCTTTTCTACTGCCTGAACCGCTTGCTCAATAGCAGCTTTGAATGCATTTTCATTCGCAGCACCATGACTTTTTATGACAATACCACGCAATCCTAATAGTGTTGCGCCGTTATGCTGATCAGGGTTTAGATGACCGAAGCGTTTTGCTATACGTTTAAGCAAAAACTTCCTAAATACTTTCATCAACCATGACGATTTTTTCTTTTGCCCTTCCGGTGACTTAAGCAGAGACAGAACCACTCTGATCGTGCCTTCCATTGTCTTCAGCGTAACATTACCTGCGAAGCCGTCACACACGAGGACATCTGTTTTCCCCGTTAACAGCTCATTTCCTTCCACATAGCCTATATAGTTGATTAACTCACTATTCCGCAAGGTTATGGCGGCTTCGCGGATATTATCCAGCCCTTTGGATTCCTCTTCCCCGATATTAAGTAATGCCACACGTGGATTTTTTACACCCGCAACATCTTCTGCCATTACAGCGCCCATAATGGCAAATTGCACTAACATACGACTATTACAATTAATATTAGCGCCCAAATCTAATACTACTGTTTTTTGTTGTTTCAGATTTGGTATGACCGTCACCAAGGCTGGCCGTTCAATTCCTTCTATCGATTTCAACATCAGTTTAGCCAGCCCCATCAATACCCCTGTATTTCCTGCACTGACACACGCCTTCGCTTCACCGGATTTCACCAGATTTAGTGCAATACGCATCGAAGTACCGTGACTGGAACGAATGGCCTGAGACGGTTTGACATCATTGGCAACAACATGTTCCGCAGGAATAATTTGCAAACGACTGAGCAACTCAGCATTTTTGTTTGCAAGCAAAGGAGAAATGGCCTCGGGGTTACCGACCAACAGTAGTTTTAATCGCGGATTAGATGCCAGTGCCTGCAATGCAGCAGGCACCGTGACGCGAGGACCAAAATCCCCGCCCATAGCATCTAACGCTAAGGTTAGATTAGCCAAGATATCAACTTGCTAATAACTAGCTGAATTACTTGTTGATTACCTTGCGGCCACGGTAGTAGCCATCAGCAGTCACATGGTGACGCAGGTGAGTTTCACCAGAAGTTTTGTCTACAGAGACTTTTGTTGCAGTCAGTGCGTCATGAGAACGACGCATACCACGTTTAGAACGAGTTGGTTTATTCTGTTGTACGGCCATCGACCTTACTCCTTAAGTACTTTTCTTTAAACTGGCTAATACGGCAAATGGGTTTGGTTTTTCTGCTTCAAGAGGCAGTACACCAAACACCATATCCGCGTCGGACACTTCACAGTGTTCAGAATCATGTACCGGAACTACCGGCAGAGAAAGAATTATTTCATCTTCTATCATTGCCAGTAAATCTATTTCGCCAAATTCATTAACCTCAATTGGCTCATACTCTTCCGGTAATGCCTCGGCCCGCTCATCATTGACGACCGGGCTAAAACAATACGTTGTGTGAACATGATGACTGAATTTACCACCACAACGCTGACAGGCAAGTGTAACATCCACATCTGAATGCCCTTTTATAACTGCCAGACGCTGATTATCAATCTGAAATGATAATGAGTTATCTACATCACTATCCACACTGACCACTGATTCTATAAGACGAGACACCTGTTCAGCAGAATAACTGCCAGTGTAGTCTAATCTTTTTTGGGCTGCACGAAGTGCATCAATGGTCAGGGGTAATTTTACCTTCTGCATAAGGCGCGCATATTATCTTTGTAACGGGATATAGTCAAAGAAAAAGGCCACACATCTGCACCTTTCCACCAAATATTCGCTTAATAAGCGGTGCATAGTTTAAAATGCCTGCAAATATTTCTCTACGTATTTTATGGAAAAATGATGCTTCCGATTGTTTTATCATCAACTTCGATATATCGCCGCTTATTACTGGAAAAAATTGGACTGCCTTTTACCTGTGCAGCACCAAATATTGATGAAAGCCCACAGGAGAATGAAAATCCTGAACAATTAGTGATGCGGCTTTCACAAGGAAAGGCTACAGCATTACAACAAGATTATTCCAGTCATCTCATTATAGGTTCAGATCAGGTTTGTATTTTAAATGGAGAGCTAACAGGAAAGCCGCATAATTTTGAGAAGGCTTTCGCACAGTTAAAAAAAGCCAGTGGTCAGTGTGTCACTTTTTACACCGGCATTACATTATTCAATAGTAAAACCGGAAGTACTGATACTCGCTGTGAACTATTTCATGTCTATTTTAGGGAACTTACTGATACTGAAATCATCGGCTACTTGGGAAAAGAACGACCGTTTAATTGTGCCGGCAGTTTTAAAAGTGAAGGTTTAGGGATCACGTTATTTGAAAAATTAGATGGAAAAGACCCCAACACATTAGTTGGCCTGCCATTAATCACACTGACTGAAATGCTTACCCGTCAGGGGGTAAACCCACTGACGGCACATTATTAAGTGAAGAATTATTGCATTACATTTGTCGCAATTTTTTTAAACATTGCCGTAATGCCGCATCCATTGGTGCCTCGAAACGCATGGTTTCACCGGTTGATGGATGCGTAAATTTCAATGAGCTGGCATGCAGAAACAGCCGGTTGATCCCTGTTTCTGTAAGCTGCCCGTCAAACACTTTGTCACCATAGCGATCATCAAATGCAATCGGATGCCCCGCATACAGAGTATGTACACGGATTTGATGAGTACGCCCGGTGACAGGGCTAGCCCGCACTAATGTGGCAAACGCATAACGTTCTTCCACTTTAAAACGCGTTTCAGAAGGTTTACCTTCGCTGCTGACCTTTACGACCCTTTCACCACTTTGCAGAAGATTCTTTAATAAAGGGGCCTGTACAACTTTGCAGTGAGACTGCCACTGCCCACGCACCAGAGCCAGATAATCTTTCTGCATTTGCTTCATGCGTAATTGTTCATGCAGCGAACGTAGAGCCGAACGTTTTTTTGCAACCAGCAAAACCCCGGAAGTATCACGATCAAGACGGTGTACCAGCTCAAGAAAGCGGGCTTCGGGACGTAATGCCCGTAATCCTTCAATAACACCGAAACTTAACCCGCTCCCACCATGCACGGCAGTTCCTGAAGGCTTATTAATGACTAATATATAATCATCTTCATAAAGAATACATTCTGCCAAAGCGGCAACTTTACCCAACTTGGCAGAAACAGGAGCCTCCTGTTTTTCCGCCACTCTGACAGGCGGAATTCTGACAACATCATTTGCTGTCAATTTATATTCAGGCTTGATTCTTCCTTTATTGACTCTAACTTCACCTTTACGCAAAATCCGATAGATCATGCTTTTAGGTACACCTTTTAATCGGGCCAGTAAAAAATTATCAATTCTCTGGCCGGCCTCATCGTCATCAATAGTGACAAACTGTACAACTTGGTTATTTGTTTTCATGGGCGCAATTTTAATTATCCCGCAAACAGAGTGCCACTCATTTTTAAATCATGTATAAATAATATCCACATTTTTATTCTTTATTATTAAATTGTCTTAGAATAAAGGCTAAAGATGAACAACTTATCACTATTTCATGATAAAAAACTCTTAAAGAGATAAAGTCACCTTGCTATCACCCCAATAGCAATGGAATAATGCTTTCCGGCCACGATTTACTAAACTATGAATGGCAGATTGAAATTGTTTGTTATCTGTTTGTTTGAACAAAAACGCAGCAATGGCGTAAGACGTAATGTTTAATCAAACAATTTATGGGCTGTGAGTTGCTACTTACTGGATTGGGTAAAACCTGTACTAATTTATTACAGTATCTCCCAACAAAGAGCGCTGCGTTTCTTACAATGAAAGAAATGAAATTCAGGCTCGCCGACATTTAGGCGCCTCTATACAACCGATAGCCGTGAGGCTGACGGTTTTGTAAAAGACACGAGGCCATCGGTGACCAGTAAGTGCTCCTATTTTTACTCATAGCTCTATACTAATGTAAAAAATAATGAGTAAGTTAGAATGAAAAGAATGTTAATCAACGCAACCCAACAGGAAGAGTTGCGTGTTGCCCTTGTTGACGGGCAACGTCTTTATGATCTGGATATTGAGAGTCCTGGACACGAGCAAAAAAAGGCCAATATCTATAAAGGTAAAATTACACGGATTGAACCCAGCCTTGAAGCCGCATTTGTTGATTATGGTGCAGAGCGACATGGCTTCCTGCCTATAAAAGAAATTGCCCGTGAATATTTCCCCAATAATTACCATGCTCATGGCCGCCCTAACATTAAGGATATCCTTAAAGAAGGTCAGGAAGTCATCGTTCAGGTAGATAAAGAAGAACGAGGCAATAAAGGTGCAGCTTTGACGACCTTTATCAGTCTGGCAGGTAGTTATCTGGTTCTAATGCCGAATAATCCACGAGCTGGCGGTATTTCACGCCGTATCGAAGGTGATGATCGTATCGAATTAAAAGAAGCTCTATCCTCTCTTGATGTACCCGAAGGCATGGGGCTTATCGTTCGTACCGCTGGTGTCGGTAAATCCGCAGAAGCCCTTCAGGGGGATCTGAATTTTCGTCTGAAACACTGGGAAGCTATCAAAAAAGCGGCCAACAGCCATCCGGCTCCTTTTTTGATTCATCAGGAAAGCAACGTAATTGTACGCGCTTTCCGT
Source organism: Xenorhabdus bharatensis (assembly GCF_037996705.1). NCBI lineage: Bacteria > Pseudomonadati > Pseudomonadota > Gammaproteobacteria > Enterobacterales > Morganellaceae > Xenorhabdus > Xenorhabdus bharatensis. The sequence continues at coordinate 253,325 of NZ_JBBMXG010000004.1, forward strand.
GATTATCTGCGTCCCGATATTGGTGAAATCCTCATCGATAACCCGAAAATTCTTGATTTGGCACGCCAGCATATCACTGCCCTCGGTCGTCCTGATTTTGCCAGCAAAATTAAACTGTATAGCGGTGAAGTTCCGCTGTTCAGCCACTACCAGATCGAATCCCAGATTGAATCCGCTTTCCAGCGCGAAGTGAGATTGCCTTCCGGTGGCTCTGTTGTCATTGATACTACCGAAGCCCTGACTGCAATTGATATCAACTCATCCCGTGCAACCCGTGGCGGCGATATTGAAGAAACCGCCTTTAATACGAATCTGGAAGCCGCAGATGAGATTGCCCGCCAGTTACGCCTGCGTGACCTTGGTGGTCTGATTGTCATCGACTTTATTGATATGACCCCAGTACGTCATCAGCGCGAGGTTGAAAACCGCCTGCGTGATGCAGTACGTCAGGATCGCGCCCGTATTCAGATCGGCCGCATTTCCCGCTTTGGTTTACTGGAAATGTCACGCCAGCGTTTAAGCCCATCGCTGGGTGAATCGAGCCATCATGTTTGCCCTCGCTGTAGTGGCACAGGAACCATTCGTGATAATGAGTCACTTTCTCTGTCCATTCTTCGTCTGATAGAAGAAGAAGCGCTGAAAGAAAATACTCATCAGGTTCATGCTATTGTTCCTGTACAGATTGCTTCCTATCTGTTGAATGAAAAACGTAAAGCTGTCAGTGCAATTGAACACCGTCAGGGTGGTGTTGGCATTGTTATCGTACCAAATGATCAAATGCAGACACCGCATTTCTCCGTTTTACGAGTTCGTAAAGGCGAAGAAATCTCGGCCCTGAGCTATCAGTTGCCACAAATTCATGAAACAGAAATGGCAACTATTCAGGAAGATGTTCAGCATGAACGCAAACGTCCTGAACAGCCCGCTATTTCCACTTTTGATTTGCCTACTGAAGCTCCAGCGCCTACCGCAGCAAAAGCAAAAGAGAAAAAAGTTGCAGCTAAAGCAAACAATCAACAAAATGCGGAAAAACTTGGTTTATTCAGCCGCTTCTTAAACGCTCTGAAAAAAGTATTCAGCGGCGAAGAAGAGAAACAGCCTCAGGAAAAAACCAAGAGACCTTCAGGTAATGATGGCCGTCGTCCATCAGATCGCCGTAATCCACGCCGCCAAAACCAACGTCGTGAACGTAACGAGAATGAAAATCGTAACAATCGTGAGCGTGATGAGCAGCGTAAAGGTCGTAATGCTCAGGCGAAAAATAACGTTCAGGACAATACTGCAGTAGATAACGAGGCACGTGAAGCTCAGCAGCAACAGCGTCGCGAGCAGCGCGCAGAGCGCCAACGTCGCCGTCAGGAAGAAAAACGCCAGCAACAGTTAGAAAGTAAGGCTCAACAGGCCATTAAACCTGAAGTTCCAGAAGAAGAAATCGAGGAACGTCAACCTGTAATGCCTCGACGCCAGCGTCGCCAGCTTGAGCAAAAGATTCGTATTACAGATAGCGTGAAAGAAGAAACAACTATTACGGCACTGCCGGTAGTTACATCTGATTCTTCACCTGTAATTGCGGAAAAAGAGAAAAAAGTTTCTGTTCCAGCTGTTATCAATCCAGAAACTGAAGCAACAACTCAACCTATCGCGGCAAATGAATCTATTGCTCAGGATACTGCTGAACAAAACGCTGCTGTGTCTGGTGCACAACAAAACGGTTCTCAGCAAAATAGCGAACAGCAAGATAATATCATGCCACGTCGTTCCCGCCGTTCACCGCGTCATTTGCGTGTCAGTGGGCAACGCCGTCGTCGTTATCGCGATGAGCGCAATCTGACTCAGTCACCAGTACCTCTGGCAATCGCAGTAGCTTCACCTGAATTAGCATCCGGTAAAGTTTGGGTTCGTTACCCGATCACCCCAGTGGCGACGACTCCTGAGTCAGAGTTTTCTGTGATTGAAGAAGCAACATCGGAACAATCTGTTGAAATTATGCCAGTACCTGTTGCTGCAAAAACGGCTGAACCAGCACCTATTTTTGCAGAAACTGAAGAGACAGAGCAAACCGCAGTGGCTTATGAAGATGCGAAGCCTGAATCAGTGACCCTATCTCCAGTTGATTCAGCTGTTGAGCCGGTTTCTGGACAGACTGATGAGCCTGCTCAAGAAGCCACCAAGTCTGCTGTCAGACATGAAGTTTCACATCAGGCTGAAACTGCACCTGACACAGTGCAATATGGCTCTGAGGAAAAAGTTCCTCACGTAGCAGAACCTATCATTGTGGACTCTATCGCTGAACAGGAACATCATGAAGAACAGCAGACTGTCGCAACGGAAGTATGCTCTCAGACAGCAGAAGTTAAAGCGAAAGAGACAAAAACTGCTGAGTCTCAGGTCATCGTGGCAAAAAATCATCACGCTTATTCCCCAATGACTAAAGCTCCGGCACCGGATATGGCTGCACAGCCAGTCATTATTAGTGAATGGGAACGCCCTTCTCATTCATATAAAGGAAAAGGTGGTGCGGGTGGACACTCTGCAACAAATGTCGCAACATCTGGAATGTCAAAACCACAAACATTTGAGTAATTACATATTGTAATTCCTGATAAATCAAATGGCTCCTGAGTACAGGAGCCATTTTTATCTCTTACTCCACAAACATTTCACAAAAGCCAGTCTGTTTCATTTCCTTTGCTCATTGATTCCAATAAACTCAGATAATTATCATTTAAAGCGGTGAATTATTATGAGTGAAATCACATCTATGAGGCCCTGGTTAATTTTTGGTGCCGGCAAAGGTATCGGACGCCATCTGGTTAATATCGCACTAGAAAAAAACCGTCCTGTTAGCGCATTGATCCGTAACAAAGAGCAGGCTGCAATACTGAGTTCAATGGGCGTAAACGTAATACAGGGTGATGCCTGTGACAGCAGAAGCATAGAAAAAGTGATTGAGCATGCCGGAGAAAATCCGATTGTTTTTTCAACTATTGGTGGCGGTAATTCAGACCACCTTGGCAATATGGCTATTATAGATGCACTGGAAAAGGCTCAGATCTCACGAATGCTTCTGGTTACATCCATCGGATGTGGAGATAGCTGGCATACTTTATCACCACGCGCCAAATCATTATTCGGCCAGTCAGCCAGACTTAAATCACTGGCAGAAAGTTATCTGCAAACCAGTAGATTAGATTTCACTATTATTCGTCCGGGAGGGTTGACTGATCAGGCTGGTACAGGCCATTGTCAGCGTTATCAGGGAGAAGTTCATGGTATGGTAAGTCGCAAAGATGTCGCTCAGCAATTAAATCAAATGTCTGAGGATAAAGGGACTTACTCTCAGATTTATGCTTTGGTTGACCCTGAATTAAAGCCTAACTGGAATTGATAAAGTAACCACGCCTCATGGCGTGGTTAAAATAATGCCTTATTTTACTCCGCTATCCATTGCCTTGAGCTTTTTAGATAATTCCCGGCGCTCTTTAGACAGCTCAGCATTTTTGATGATATATTCATCAACCCGCTCTTCATAGTCACTGCGCATATGGGCAATTATTCCCTGAATATCTTCAACTGACATTCCAGGTTTAATGTAATCACTGAGATTATCCAGCAACAATACGCGTTTTTGGTTATCACGAATTTTTTTCTCATTGTCTACGATCTCACGCTGTAATTTATTTTTTCGACGGAAGATACGTACAAACTCTAAGACATTATGGAATGTTGGTTTATTCGCGTTGTCCATTTTTCACACCTTTACTTAATCAGAATGATAATTTTTTATGCTAATTACACAATACAATCTCAGGTAATATATAAACAAGCTAGTTTCGATGATATTTAAATATTTTTTTAATTTATTTCACCAGCTTTAACCAACGATACATCCCTTGTGATCTCGGTGATGTCAGCTTATACCCCATTTTTTCATAAAATTCCGGTTTATCAGCAATCAAGGAAACATAAGAGCCCGGCAAAGCCTGAGTTTCCAACCAAGCATCAATCCGATTCATGACTCTCTTCCCTAACCCTTTTTTCTGGTAGTCAGGGTCAATCATGATATCGACTATTTCAAAGAAGCAGGCTCCATCACCAATAACTCGCCCCATGCCGATTAATTTTCCTTCATCACGTAAGCAAATAGCAAACAATGAATTCGGTAATCCTTTTTCTGCTGCCTCAATGGATTTAACCGACAACCCTGCCCGTTCACGTAATGTGACATATTCCTGCGCAGTCGGAAGCACTTCTGTAACTTCTATCATTACTTTCATTCTCCATATGATTCGAGTATTCAGATTGTTTCAGATATGGTTTACCATATCTTCCAACCAATAGACAACAGATGCAGAATTGCCTTGAGTAACGATAAAAAACCCACTTTTTACTTTCATGATTATGAAACCTTTGGCATACATCCAGCCTTAGATCGCCCTGCACAGTTTGCGGGAGTTCGGACTGATAGTGATTTTAATATCATCGAAGAACCTCTCGTGGTGTACTGCGCTCCGGCTGATGATTACCTGCCTGAGCCTGAAGCTGTCATGATCACGGGAATTACTCCCCAGCTGGCACTGAAAAAAGGGGTGAATGAGGCAGAGTTTACACGCCTGATCCATTCTGAATTCAGCAAACCCAATACCTGTATCCTCGGATATAACAATATCCGCTTTGATGATGAAGTCAGCCGGAATATTTTTTATCGCAATTTTTATGATCCCTATGCCTACAGCTGGCAAAAAGGTAATTCTCGCTGGGATCTTCTCGATGTGTTGCGCGCTTGCTATGCCCTGCGTCCGGAAGGCATTATCTGGCCGGAAAATGATGACGGGCTACCCAGTTTTAAACTGGAGCAACTGACAAAAGCGAATGGAATCGAGCATGCTCATGCGCACGATGCTATGTCAGACGTTTACGCGACTATTGCTATGGCGAAACTGGTTAAAACGGCTCAGCCTAAATTATTTGATTATTTTTTCCAGTTAAGAAATAAGCAGAAAGTCAGCAATCAGATTGATATTCCACAAATGAAGCCTCTTGTGCATGTATCAGGCATGTTTGGTTCTTTACGCAGTAATATCAGCCTGATAGCACCTTTAGCATGGCACCCGACAAACCGAAATGCCGTTATCATGTGCGATTTAGCTGGGGACATTACGCCTTTGCTGGATCTGGATGCTAATGAATTACGTGAACGTCTGTATACCCGTCGGGATAAATTACAGCCGGATCAGTCTCCTGTTCCCATCAAACTTGTGCACATCAATAAATGCCCGATCATTGCGCCTGAAAATACTCTGCGACCACAGGATGCGGAGCGGGTTGGGCTGGATCGTCATCAGTGCGCACAAAATCTGGCTATCTTACGGAGCAATCCACAAATCCGGGAAAAAATAGTCGAATTATTTTCCCAACCAGAAGAATTTCCGGAATCCGATAATGTTGATGCCAAACTATATAGTGGCTTTTTCAGCGATGCGGATAAAACCGCAATGGAAATTATTCGTGAAACCACACCACAAAATCTGCCTGCATTAGATTTAACATTTCAGGACTCTCGTATTAAAGATCTCCTGTTCCGTTATCGTGCCAGAAATTATCCGGCAACATTGGATTATGGTGAACAACAGCGTTGGTTACAGCATCGTCGGGAAATATTCACTCAGGAAAATATCACTCAATATTTTGCGACTATTGAGCGGCTTTTTATTGAATATCAATCCGATGAAGAGAAGTGCCGTCAGTTAAAAGCATTAATAGATTATGCCGTCCAACTGGCTGAGTAAATTTAAACAGAAAAAGACAAAGCCTGAGCCTTGTCTTTTTCTATCTTTATCCACCATTACCCATTATTCTGACCATGTTGGTGAACCGAACATTTATCAGTACACTGCAATCCCTGCTTTTCTCCCCAATTCTTTAATTTAGATGTTTTACCAATACCCGGATTCAGACTGTTAGTCGGATCATTTATTTGATAAAACTGTTTAAGCTGAGGTTTAGCCTTATACAGATGCCCAACATTATGCTCAGCAGGATATTCCGCCCCTCTCTGGTTTAAGATTTCCAGCATTTGCTCTTTCAGGGCTCCAATATCCGTACCTTTTTTGACAATATAATCCTGATGAAATACATGACACATAAAGTGTCCATAATATAAACGATGAACTAAGGCTTCATTAATTTGCGGAGGAAGATGCTCAAACCACTCAAGGTCATTACGCCGTAGAGCAATATCTAACGCCAGAATATCCTCCACTTCATCACTGTGTACTGCCTGATATCGGATTGCTGCTCCTGCTGCCGCAAAGCGATGTAAAAACGCTTTAGCACCTTCTTCCGGCGTACAAGAAAAATAATCACCGTCTGCCTGTTTGAAATAATTTTCCAGCCACTCATTAGCTTCTTTTATTCCTTCACCAGACATTTTCAGCATCAAATGATGTTCGAAACGATCACTATAAGTTTTAAGCCGCGTTGGTAAATGTGAAGGCAATAAGCCACTTAGCCACTGCATTACGCGATCTATTGAATGGGTAGGCAAAAAAGGAATTTTTTCGAAGATGGCATCCAGTCGCCCCTTTACACTGAAAAACATCGGCATTTTATCTGTACCGAGTTTATCAATCATAACAAAAGTATCTTTGCCATAAACTTCAGCAATATCAAAAATATCCCGGTGCATATATTCACCGGCAACCGGCAAGTGTTTAAAGTTTGATAAAATATGTCTGCGTAACTCAGTCAAAACTTCTGGCTGATTAGTGCCGATATAGAATACCTGATTAAGAGGCTCTGCCGGAAAGGTATCTAGACGCACAGCAAAAACAACGAGTTTCCCTGCACAACCGGAAGCCTCAAATAATCTGCGCTCATCAGCATTAAAGCGCGATGGAGTATCTGCCTCAATATCACGAACACGATGGGCATATTCATGATCAGAAGCTACTCTGCCATTTTTTTGAATATCTTCCGCACGATAGCGCCGCTCTTCCAGACAGGTCAGAATGTCTTCCGGTGAGTCACCCAAAGCTATGCCTAAATGATTAATCAGTTCAGCTTCGCCTTTCTCATTCACTCGCCCATATAAAGCCATTTCTGTATAAGCAGGGCCACGCTGCACCAGAGAACCACCAGAATTATTACAAATTCCCCCTATAACCGATGCGCCAATACAGGAAGAACCAATGACTGAATGTGGTTCACGCGCCAGAGGTTTTAGTACTTTTTCTAAATGCCATAATGTGCTGCCGGGAAACGCAACAACTTGATTGGCAGATTCAAGAAACTGTATTTTATCCATTCTCAGTGTACTGATAATGATAATATCGCGATCATAATCATCACCATTAGGGGTAGAACCTTCGGTTAACCCTGTATTCGCCGCCTGCATTAAAATAATTTTGTCTGCCTCTACACATGCCTTGAAAATTTTCCATTGCTCCAGTAATGAGCAGGGAGAGACAACAGCAAGAGCACTTCCCTGTCCAGAGCGGAAACCTGTGCGATAACGCTCTGTTTTTTGTGGTTCGGTGAGAATATGAGCGCTACCCACAATGTGGGTAAGCGTTGCTATGAGTTGCTGATTTTGTGGGGTATTAGCATCATTCATAATGGTTTGCTTACCTTATGCAGAGCCGAATATATATTAGTGACGAAATGAGTAAAGGATGAAACTTAATCTATTATTGTAACTTTTTAATTTATTATCCATAAAAAAACAGCACCTAATGGGTGCTGTTTCGGAAAAGCGATATCGCAGTGTATCTTATGTAGACTCGCTGAATTGTGGCATAGGTTGACGGAAACTACGGGTCAGGAAGAACATATAAAGCAGACCGACGCCCCCCCAAATCAGACCTAACTCCATAGAGCTGGCTTCCAGATTCGTCCACAGTACGCCCACTGTTCCAGCACCAAACAGAGGCAGAAGCAGGAAATTGATAGTATCTTTCAACGTCGAGTTGCGGCGCTCACGAACATAGAATTGAGCAATGACTGACAAATTCACGAATGTAAATGCAACCAGTGCACCGAAATTGATCAGTGCGGTTGCCGTGACTAAGTCTAAAAACCCGCTTGAAAGTGCAACAATTCCGACCAGAATAACGTTGATTGAAGGTGTGCGCCATTTTGGATGGACATAAGCAAAAACTTTCTCTGGCAGTACACCATCACGCCCCATCACATAGAGCAACCGGGCCACACCTGCATGCGCAGCCATACCGGAAGCCATTACCGTGACGCAGGAGAAGACCAGAATAATAGCCTGGAAGAACGCTCCAGCGACAAACAGCATAATTTCTGGCTGAGATTCATCCGGGTTTTGGAACCGGGATACATCAGGGAAATAAAGCTGTAGGAAATAAGATACGGCAATAAAGATAACACCACCGATTAATGCAGTAAGGAAAATCGCTTTGGGAATCACCTTGCCCGCATTAGGCGTTTCTTCAGACAAAGACGTAATGCCATCAAAGCCAAGGAATGAGAAGCAGAGTATCGTTGCCCCTGTAATCATTGGAATTAATTGTGCTTCTTCTGATGTAAATGGTCGGGCACTCCATAATGTGCCAGCCCCTTCACCGTTATGTATGCCGTGCATTAATAAACCGACGAACACCACCATAACAGCAATCTGTACCACAACAATAAGACCGTTAAGATTGGCAACAACATTAATGCCACTCAAATTGAAAACGGTCATTAACACCGCCAGACCAACTACGAAGACCCACGGATCAATACCGGGGAAAATAGCCTGAAGGTAAATTTTTGCCAGCAGGATGTTGATCATCGGCATAAGCAGATAATCCAACAAAGATGACCAACCTACCATAAACCCAAGATGGGGATTCATTGATTTTTGTACGTAAGTGTAGGCAGAACCTGCTGATGGGAATCTTTTTACCAGTTTCCCGTAACTCAAAGCAGTAAATAAAATTGCAATCAACGCAATAGCATAAGATGTCGCAACATGCCCATCCGTCAATTTGGAAACAATACCGAAGGTGTCAAAAATAGTCATCGGCTGCATATAAGCAAGGCCCATCATGACTACCTGAAATAAGGTCAGTGTTCTTCTTAGCTGAACACGATTGCTGGCACTTGCCTGAACAGTCCCGAGAGTAGCAGTAGGATTATGCGACATGAGCGAAACCTCCCATAACTTCGATCTGGGCATTACTACAACTACTTAATCGATAGTTACTGGGTAGACTTCGCATCTGTCTATAAACAGAAAAGAAAGAAAAGGTGGGAGATAACGAATTCACTGAGGACCATGCCCCATAGTCATCGTTGCAGCAGCTAGCGCCGATTGGCACAAGTGCAAAAGCGAATAATTGCTCCATAATTGCGTTCCTCAGTACAGCAGCCTTTTTATAGTCGCTGCTAATGGTCAGTATCGATCCGGAAAATATCCGGCCTCTCGGTGTTGTAAAAAATAACTCAATGCAAAAAAAATAACTGATGCATAATTACACATCAGTTATTTTTAGTGGGCGGCATTTTGCACTTCAAGTCCAGAAATAGCAAGACCCATCACACTAAAAATTCATTATTTTTTACAATACTAAAGAGCCTACATAAACTGCTTCTTACCGAAAGAATTCATGAAGGTAATGCTAGCCTATCCACTGATAGAGATTTGATAAACTTGTAGCACAAAAGTAAATTATTGGCTATTTAATTATGAATAGTATGAAATGAAAAACCTGCTCTTAATCATAGTTCTGATAAAGAGCAGGTTTAATATTGGTTTAAACGTTAATTATAATGACTTAAATTAATAATAAATTAAATGTTAATTAGAAGTCATAATTAATGCCGACTTGGTAACGGCGGCCATCGAGGGTTGCACCGTGTACTTTATCAGTCACTTGTTTATCAAATACGTTGTAAACGCCACCCAATACACGTACGTTCTTCATTATGCTATAAGTCACACCCATATCAACAAAGGCATAAGAAGGTGTTCCGCTATTCATTGATGAGCGATATAGATAATTCTTCGTTTTTCCGCGGAAATTGAGGCGTGTCCACGTTTCCATTTCTGGTAGGGTCTGCCAGCTTAAGGTTGCATTAGCCATATGTGTAGGTATCTTGTTCAGTGGCTGGCCCTTAAAATCGCCTGTCTTCTGCTTAGAGTGAGAGTAGGTGTAGTTTGCTGCCAATGATAAGTTTTCTACGATATCCCAGTTCAAAGTGGTTTCTACACCACGAATGTTGGCTTTATCGACGTTTATGTTCTGGCTGACAAAATCATAGTCCTTACCAATTGCATTACATGCAGCTGTATCGTTACAAAGGCGGAACTCTGTGATTTTATCTTTGAAGTCTGTATTAAAGACGGTAACGCCGATATTGAGGCCATCTTGGTTATTCCAGATAACACCAATTTCTTCATTAGTGCTTTTCTCTGGCTTCAGGGATGGGTTGCTTTCAATCACTCCTCTCGAATACCCACCACCCGTTCCATGCAGCCAATTAGGTGCAACCTGACGTAATTCAGGTGAACGATAACCCGTTGTGACACCACCTTTAATCGTCCATTGTTCATCAGCATGCCAAACACCGTACAAACGAGGGGTGACATGGGCACCAAAAAGCTGATCTTTATCCAGACGCGCTCCGGCTGTCAGGGAAAAATCGTTGGTGATTTGCCATTCATCTTCAGCAAATAATGCCCAACTCCAGCGGGTAATATTATTTATCCCTTTTTCCGCCATTTTTTTATTTTCGCGATCATTCAGGTCTTCGTAACGATATTGCCCACCGACACTTAAGGTATTATCACCTAAATTAAATGTAGTCTGATTGCTAAACATTGTATCCGCGAATTTCATCATACGTTCAGGGTTTTTCGACTCATCCCGCTGAATATAAGACGTCATTGTACCGAAATCATAAACACCATTATGTGTTATCGAATAGTTATTACGTTTATAACGGCTGATATCATCTTTGCAAACATCTCCCCTACAAGTACGGGTCTTACCAATCGTAGAATCACGATCCTGCTCATAACGACCGGCTTCAAACTCAAAGCTATTTTGTTCATCCGGTGTTAAAGACAGTGCTACCGTGCCATTACGCATCTCTTGCTTTTTATAACCGCTGATAAACTTATCTTCATTACGATGAGAGAATAAGCCCGTCGCCTTAACGCCCAGTAAGCCATCAATCAACGGCCCTGCTACATACGCACTGGTTTGATAGCTATTACCTGATTTTTTGCGCTCGGTCAGGGTAGTATCTGCACGTAAGCTACCGTTCCATTCTTTATGCACTTTACGGGTAATAATATTGATAACACCACCCATAGCATCAGAACCATAAAGGGAAGACATTGGCCCACGGACAACTTCAACGCGCTCAATGGATGCTAATGGCGGCAACCAGCCCTGCTCAATACCTGCACCATCACTGTTTGGTCGGGTACGGCGAGTGTCAACACGCTTACCATCCACCAGAATCATCGTATATTTTGATGACATACCACGAATGCTGATATCACTGCCACTTCCACCACCAGTAACCATAACGCCCGGCACATCTTTCAGTGCATCCGTTACATCACGGTAGGCTTTAGTTTCCAATTGTTCACGGCTGACCACTGAAATAGAGGCTGGCGCATCTTCAATTTTTTGTTGGAAGCCTGAAGCAGTAGTAACAATAATTTTATCTTCACCATTATTCGCTGCATTAGCAGCTAAAACAGCACTAGATGAAATAGCAGCAATAATACCTAAGACGACTTTTTTCTTTGCAAAAACGACCATTCCCGATTCTCCAAAAGGTAGAATAGAACAATTTAATTAATCTGGATAATCGACATAAACTCAAAGTGCAGGGATAAGTACGCTTATCCCCACCAGTGTTATTTTTATTTACTCTACAGTTTTAATAAAACAGTTTATGCTTTTTATTATTTTAGCTGGCCAAATCCGTTACAAGGCCATCAATTAATACTTGAGGCACTCCCTGAGAACAACGCTCTATCCGCCCCTTGACACCATATACCTGAGCTAAACTATCAGGTGTAATCACCTGTTCTGGTAAACCCTCAGAAATTAATTCACCCTTTTTTAACATCAATATATGGTCACCATGACGCAGTGCAATATTAATATCGTGTACAACAACCACGGTAATAATATTCCGGCGACGTGTTTCACGTGCAACCAAATCCATAACGTGATACTGGTAATTTAAATCCAGCGCACTTAATGGTTCATCTAATAATAATAATGTCGGCTTTCTGATTAATGATTGTGCCAAACCAACCAATTGTTTTTGTCCACCTGATAATTGATCTAAATAGCTTAAAGCTAAATGTTCAATACCAAGCTGACGTAACAGTTCCATCACTTCCTGTTCGCATTGGTCACCAGTTACTCCACCAGATGCACGCTGGGCAACAATAACAGATTCAAGCACATGTAGATGGACACCCGCAGGTAACGACTGAGGCAAATAAACGACATTCTGCGCACGTTGAGCAAAATTCATCTGCATCAAATCCTGCCCATCCAGCAACAAAGCACCATTAGCTTTGTTTAAACCAGCCAGTGAACGCAGTAATGTTGACTTTCCGCTACCATTCGGCCCGAGTAATACGGTAATTTTACCCCGAGGCAATGGATTAGCATCCAGACTTTCAATAACGGGGTGTTTGGGATAACCAGCCGTAAACCGGCTTATTTTTAACCCTTGGCTCATACACTCCCCCTATGGCGCAAAACAATGCTCAGGAAGAAAGGTACACCCACCAAAGATGTCACAATACCAACAGGTATAATGACTCCGGGAATTAAATTTTTAGATGCAATCGATGCTATCGATAATACCAGCGCACCAATTAACGCACTTGCAGGTAGGTAGAAACGGTGATCTTCACCAAACATTAATCTGGCAATATGAGGAGCAATCAGACCAATAAAAGCAATCGGCCCGACAAATGCCACTGCTAATGCAGTTAAGATACTGATACGCAAAAGCGTTCCCAGACGAAGACGACGGATATTGATACCAAAGCTGGTCGCCCTATCTTCTCCTAAACGTAATGCAGTCAGTTTCCAGGAGTTCATCATAGAAACAGGCATAAGGATCAAGAGCACCAGCAACATAACACCCAGTTTTAACCACGTTGCTTTTGAAAGGCTGCCCATCGTCCAGAACACCAGCCCCTGCAACGTATCTTCCGTTGCAATAAATTGCATCATGGAAACCAGCGCATTGAAGGTAAAGACCATCGCAATACCAAAGAGCACCACACCCGATGTTGCAACTTTTGTCCAACGCGTAATGCCATCAAGCATCAGCGCAGCTAACAACGCAAAAATAAAAGCATTTGCAGAAATAAGCCACTGATCAGGTATGCCCGGAATACCAATGCCCAGTACGATTGCCAATGCCGCACCAAAAGAGGCGGCATTGGAAACACCCAGAGTAAAAGGACTGGCCAGCGGGTTATTCAAAATAGTTTGCATTTCTGCACCCGCCAGGCCCAATGATAAACCAACCACTACCGCCATCAAGGCATAAGGTAATCGGATATCCCAGACAATTACCCGGGTTCCTGCATCCACACTCTCCGGTGAAACCAGAGTCTGCCAGAGAGCCGATAAAGATAACCCTGATGGCCCCATTGTAAAATCTAATACTAAAGAGACGCCGATAACCAAAATTAGCAACAACATCCATGCAATACGCCGATGCAGGATATGACGATAGTGTGCTTTGATATCGCACTCATTCTGTTGTTTCACCATTGGCATAGGCTCGGTAGTGACACTCATTTCTATTACCTGTTACTGCTTATTTTTCACTGACCCAATAGGTGCCTGCTGGTTCTACTGCCAGGAACTTAGTGTGAAGGTCTTTTAATGTCTGCTGTGGATCTAAATCAGCAAATTGTTCAGGATAAAACCATTTAGCAAAAACTTGTGTCACTACAACGTTATAAGGCGAGTTGTAGTAATGGTGCCAGATAGCATGGGTACGGCCTTCTTTCACCGCTGTCAGAGTATTGATACCTCTGCGCTCTGTCATCGCTTTCAAACCTGCGAGGGCAGTTTCCGGGGAAGTCTGTGCCCCCATCTGGATACCTTCACCTTTCTCGCCGGGGTCCTGAGCGCCGCTGGCAATATAGATATAAGGATCAGCCGTAATTACTTTTTCCAGATTCATCGTGCCCAATGGTACTGGCAGAACTTCTTTAGCAATATTTTTACCGCCTGCAAGGTCAATGAAATTACCCATGTTGCCATTGCCCGCAGTACCACAACAATCTTCGATAGAACCTGCTCTCAGCTCAATAAAGACCGAAGGTTTCTGCTCTGCCGGAATACGGTTGGTAATATCAGTGACCAGTTTCTGATTCTTTTCATAAAAATCAGCATAAGCGTTTGCCTGCTCCTCACGGTGCAGTACTTTACCCAGCATACGAATGCTCGGCAGTGTGTTTTTCAGTGGGTCGTTACGGAAATCGACAAAAACAACAGGAACGCCTGCTTTTTCTAATTGTTTAACCAGTTCACTGTGTTTGCCCGGGCCATGACCGGATAAACCAAAAATAGCCACATCAGGGTTCAATGTCAGTACTTTTTCAGAACTGACAGTATCGGCAGTGGTGTTGCCTATCAGGGGAATATCATCAATTTCAGGGAATTTTGCTTTATAGATAGAGTAGGTTTGTGGGTCAAGCTTGCGGAAATCACCCTGCCAGCCCGCAATACGCGCCAGAGGTTTATCTCCTTCTAACACTGCGATTGAATGGAATAAACGACCTTCACCCAACAGGATACGATTCACCTTTGCAGGCACTTCTACAGTACGCCCAGCAACATCAGTGACTGTTTCGGCCCATGCAAAACTTGTCATCATCGCAGAGCTTGCCAATAGGCTGATACTCGCGCCTTTCACGACTGTCTGAAATCCAAACTTCACTTTAGTTAGCCTCTTCAAGCAATAATTTTGCTGTTAACAATAAAGCAAATAAGAATACTTATCAATGCGATTGATTCGGTATATCCGAAATTTAATGACGATAATTTTGCTTTAACTCCATGAAAAATAAAAACTGCCGATTCCATCACAGAACAGGCAGTTGTTTGCAAAATAAAAGTAATAATGCATTAATTAATAAATATCATTTCATCAAATTATTATTAACATTTCATTCATGGTACGTATGCTTTATCGCCGGAAAATCCATCTCATTGTATTTGACGAAACGTGTTTTATTTTTCAGCTTATAACCAAACCAAATGAGCAAGAATAGCGGAATACCAATATAAGTCGCCGTCACACCGTACCAGTCTATCGTATCCTGCAAAAACGCCTGATAGTTCTGGCCCAGAGTGATCAGCAGACACAAAGCAAAGGCAAAAATCGGCCCGACAGGGAAAAAGCCGGAGACATAGGGCAGTTCATTGATATTACGTCCCTGAGCGACATAACCTTTACGGAAACGGTAATGGCTTATTGCAATACCAAGCCATGCAATAAACCCGGTCATACCCGAGGTATTCAGCAGCCACAAGTACACAGTCTGGTTACCGAACATGGAGCTGAGAAAGCATAATCCTGCAACCACCGTTGTGGCATAAAGCGCATTACGAGGAACACCGCCTTTTGATAAATGCCCAAAAATCTTAGGTGCTTTACCTTCCCGTGCCAATGTAAATAACATGCGGGTAGAAGCATACATTCCTGAGTTTCCGGCAGAAAGCACAGCAGTTAAGATCACTGCGTTCATTACCGCTGCGGCTGACAACAGACCAGCATTTTCAAATACCAGTGTGAAAGGGCTGACACTGATGTCTTTTACGCCATTTCTTAACAGACTTGGGTCAGTATAAGGAATGATCAGGCTGATGATTAGAATGGCGAATACATAGAATAATAAGATACGCCAGAATACCTTACGCACAGCACGAGGAATATTTTTTGCAGGATCTTTTGATTCTCCGGCGGTAATCCCAATCAGTTCAGTCCCCTGAAATGAGAAACCCACAATCATTGCAACCCCGATCATGGCTGCAAATCCACCAGCAAATGGAGCCTCACCTATAGTCCAGTTATGCCACCCTGCCCCTTCTGCACCTTTCATAATACCGACGATCATTAAAATCCCGACGATGATGAAAACAATCACCGTAGAGACTTTAATCAAAGAGAACCAATATTCTGCCTCGCCGAAGCTTTTTACTGAGATGAAATTCAGCAGGAAAATCAGGCTGAGGAACAAAGCACTCCATATCCATCCCGGTACATCCGGAAGCCAGTACCCCATAACCAACTGGGCAGCCACAAGGTCAACCGCGATCGTAACAGCCCAGTTATACCAGTAGTTCCAGCCTAGTGCGAAGCCAAAGCCTTCATCAACATACTTTGAGCCATAAGTGGAAAATGACCCTGAAACCGGCATGTAAGCAGCCAATTCACCCAGACTGGTCATCAGAAAATAGACCATCAGGCCGATCAGCGCATATGAAAGCAAGGCTCCACCGGGGCCAGCCTGTGAAATTGTTGCTCCGGAAGCAACAAATAACCCAGTACCAATTGAACCGCCAATGGCTATCATCGCCATATGTCGTGCTTTTAGCTCACGACGCAGATTTTTGGGCGCCTGCTCCTGTGGCACGCTTTGTTCTTGAGACATTCTATTCCTATATCATCGAGAATAATTTCTAATGCGGAATTGTAACAAATCCTCGTCCCCAGAATAGCGGCGATTGGTGGTTATAAGATACCTTCATGATCAGCCCCTCATTATAAGCTACACGATTATAGGTATCTTAATTCTTTAATTTCATAGTATTGGCTCAACATTACTGACAGTAGCTTAATAACTTTTGTAACGCATTAGATATATGTTTCTGCCGGTGATAAATAAGATAAAGCGTACGAGAAAGATTTAGACCCGGTATCACCAGTTCAACCAGTGTGCTGTTTTTCAGTTGCTCCCGGACAACCCGGCGTGACAGGCAGCTGATCCCCATACCATACTGGACTGCATGCTTAATTGCTTCCGAGTTCCCCAGCTCCATGGCAATATTGAATCTGGGCATTTGTGAAAAAAGCAACTGATCAAGTACTTCCCGTGTTCCTGAGCCTTTTTCCCTCAATATCCAGGGGGCTTTAATTAAATCTTCCAAAGTCAGATTAGAACGCACAAGCGGGCTATCTGGTGAGGAAAAAACGATCAGTTCATCTTTCATCCATGGCTGGGTAATTAAATCCGGGTTATGACATAACCCTTCAATAAATGCCAAGTCAACCCGGAATTCAGCAACCGATTTAATGACATCTTCAGTATTACTGATATGTAATTCCAGCGGCGTATCCGGAAAGTCCTTACGATATTTCGCCAGCATTTCAGGCAACATATAATTACCAATCGTGCTACTGGCTGCCAGTCGCAGTGCTCCCATTTCCAATTTAAAAAGCTGTTCCACCTCTCCAGTCTGCTCAAGCAACGCCAGAGCTTTCGGGTAAAGCAAGCGACCATGTTCATTGGTAACGAGTCGTTTTCCAACCCTGTCAAAAAGCTGTACTCCCAATTGACCTTCAAGATCTGTCAGTGAAGCACTCACCGCAGATTGTGATAAAGCTAATTGTTGAGAAGCCTGTGTCGTTGAACCACTTTTCAGAACTTCTGCAAAAATCTCCAGCTGTCTCAGAGTGATACGCATATGGCCTCGCGGGAAACATAAAAGTAAATTGAAATGATAAGATAACTTTGATTCTAGACACTATTACGCAACTTAACAAAAGTCATGCTCTATCTACCTGTTTTAATAATCAATCATATAAATATAATCAATTTTTACGATTAAATGATTTGCTATATGCTTATTCATAAAACATATAAGCGATATGAGCGACAACTATGTCTAAAAGTAAAACAGTGCCTGAAAATCAACTGAATAAAATGGGTACTATTCATTGTCATCCCTTACTGCGACTCCTTCCCGGGCTGATACTAACAGCAATACTGACTGCCGCCGCCACTTATTTGAGCCAGCTCTCTCTACTCATTAATATGGGACTCAGTATCCTGACTATCGCGATTCTAATAGGAATTATTATTGGGAATACACTATATCCTTCATTAAAACCAATCTGCGGCAATGGAATTAATTTCACTAAACACTATCTGTTAAGAGCCGGTATCATTCTTTATGGTTTTAGACTGACATTCCAGCAGATCACTGATGTTGGTATAGCCGGCATATTGATTGATGTCATTATGCTTTCTTCTACGTTCTTTATCGCGTTATGGCTAGGACGTGTTTTTTTCAAAATAGATGACCAGACAGTCATGTTAATCGGAGCGGGTAGCAGTATCTGTGGCGCTGCCGCAATCATGGCTACTGAGCCTGTCGTGAAAGCTTCTGCCGACAAAGTCGCTGTTGCCATTTCTACCGTTGTGATATTCGGCACTCTTGCCATCTTTATTTATCCCTGGTTTTATCAACTCAACATTCATTACCAGTGGTTTCCTTTCTCTCAGATAGAGTTTGGTCTATTTTCTGGCTCAACTATTCATGAAGTTGCTCAAGTCGTTGCCGTTGGTCATACACAAGGAAACGCAGCCGAAGACACTGCTGTTATCAGCAAAATGATCCGCGTCATGATGCTAGCGCCCTTTTTATTACTACTTTCGGGTTATCTTAGTCGGGTGAAATCTAAAAACTGTGTCAATGATCATGGAAAATCGCCAATTACCATTCCGTGGTTTGCCATCTTTTTTATTGTCATGGCGGCTTTCAACTCTTTCCATTTATTACCAGAGTCTATTGTCAGCTACATCATAACCATTGATACTATTTTGCTGGCAATGGCTATGGCTGCTTTAGGATTAACAACACATATCAGTGCCATTCGTCAGGCCGGCACCAAACCGATTTTGTTAGCCTTCTTTTTGTTTATCTGGCTTATGGTTGGCGGATTGATTATCAACAAAGGCATTCATCATTTACTTAGCTGAGATTTTCACCTGAAAAAACAATGTCACTTATCAGCCAACTGACAGTATCCACCTTACCGAATTTCATTAACCACAAGAACAATGCATAATTAATGAAACAGAACAGGAGAAAGATATGAAATTTGTTGGAGCCCATGTGAGCGCTGCGGGTGGAGTGGATCAGGCAGTGATTCGAGCCCATGAATTAAAAGCAACTGCTTTTGCCCTATTCACGAAAAATCAGCGTCAATGGAATGCCCCTCCTCTGTCAACAGAAGTCATTGATAAGTTTAAGGCGGATTGTGAACGTTACGGTTACGGCAAAGGTCAGATCCTTCCTCACGATAGTTACCTGATTAATCTGGGTCATCCGGAATCTGAAGGGCTGGAAAAATCCCGTGCCGCATTCCTTGATGAAATGCAGCGTTGTGAGCAACTAGGCATTGATTTACTCAATTTCCATCCCGGAAGTCACCTGAAAAAAATTGATATCGATAAATGTCTTGCCCGTATCGCTGAATCTATCAATATTGTATTAGACCAAACTCAGGGGGTCACCGCAGTGATTGAAAATACTGCCGGGCAGGGCACTAACCTTGGCTTCAAATTTGAACAACTGGCAGCCATTATTGAGGGTGTTGAAGATAAAAGCCGGGTTGGTGTCTGCATCGATACCTGCCACGCTTTTGCAGCCGGTTATGACTTACGTACTGAGCAGAACTGCAATGCCACATTCAAAGCATTCGACGATATTGTCGGTTTCAAATACCTGCGAGCCATGCATCTTAATGATGCCAAAAGCGAGTTTTCCAGCCGTGTTGACCGGCATCACAGCCTTGGTGAAGGCAACATAGGAAAGACCCCCTTCAGCTATATCATGAAAGATGATCGTTTCAATGGCATTCCTCTGATACTTGAAACGATCGATCCGGATATCTGGGATCAGGAAATTGCGTGGCTGAAATCCCAGCAAAGTTAATTATCTGACGGGTGTCAATTGGATCTTCGACATCATTGATGCCAGTTCAGTACGACTTCTGATCCCTACATCAGGCTGGCTAACCGTCAGAGCAGAAACTGCGGTTGCCAGACGCAATGTATGTTCACTGGATTCACGCATCAGTAAACCATAAACCAACCCACCAACCATAGAATCTCCGGCACCAACAGTACTGATAACGTCACAATAAGGTGGTTTCGCCAACCATGCGCCGGAAGCATTCACCCATAATGCTCCTTGCTCACCCAGTGAAATAACAACATGAGCGATCCCTTTGTGGCGCAACTGATGAGCCGCTTCAATAATGCTATCTAAATCCGGCAATGGTTTACCCGCCCAGATTTCTAATTCATAACGATTCGGTTTCACCAGCCATGGCGTTGCTTTGAGGCCAGCTGAAAATGCTTCCCGACTACTGTCAAAAATAATACAGGGACAACATTGCTGTAACTGTTTCATCCAGTCAGTAAATGATTCAGGCGAAACTCCCTCAGGCAAGCTACCACTAACCACAACCATATCAAACTGCCCAAGCCATGAGAGAGAATCAGTAATAAACTGCTCCCATTCCTTTTCTGTCACATGGAAACCAGAGAAATTAAAATCAGTCACATCACCATATTTTTCAGTTAGTTTCACATTGATGCGTGTTCTGCCAGAAACTAAATGAAAACGGTTAATCATCTTGTTTTCATCGAAAAAATGCTGAAAACCGTCCTGATTTTCTTTTCCCAGAAAACCGCTGACGGTGACATCAATACCCAAATCACGTAGTACCTTCGCAACATTATTACCTTTTCCGGCAGCATGTAACCCTGCGGTGCGTACACGATTAACGGTTCCTTTAATAATATCTGGACACAGGCCAACTAAATCATAAGCTGGATTTAAGGTTATTGTGGCAACTCGACGGCTCATCTTGCCCAGTATCTCCTGAATAAATAGTCATAAATCACATTAAAATTCCTCGACTATTTATAACATCAAAATTGAATCGTTTCAGTTAAATTTAATATCAGATTGGTCATTGTGTTATCTCAATCCAAAAGTAAAAATATCGACAACCGATAATTTTTTATCCGATGAAGAAAAAAGGCCTTCAGTTAATTTAAAGTTTCCCCCACAGAGAAAAACTTTACGAGCAAAGGAATAAATCAATGTCAGTCGTTGTTGGAGTTGGTGTCATTATCATTAATGATAAAGGTGAAATTTTGCTGGGAAAGCGGACGGGTAAACATGCCCCGTACTGGTCAATATTTGGCGGACATGTTGATCCCGGTGAAACATTTGAAGAATGTGCTATCCGTGAAATTCAGGAAGAAATTGGCTTAAACATTCAAAATCCGCAAGTTTATGGGATCTGCAATAACATCCAAACCTATCGTGAAGAAGGAAAGCATACTATTTCTGTCTGCTTGATGGCCCACCATCCCGGCGGAGAACCGCGCCTGATGGAACCAGAAAAATGTGACCAACTTATCTGGTGTGATCCTAACAACCTTCCAGAGCCTCATTTTGAAGCCAGTCGTAGTGCAATTAAACTCTGGCAAGAGAAAAAGTTCTATTTGCCTGCCTGATATACAAATACACTGCCAATATCGACAAAAGGCAGTGTATCTGAAATCAGACAAAAGCCATTTACCTATCTCTTTGATTAATTGTTTACACTTGTTCTTTATTAATGTATCGTCGCGCTAGTACAAAGGTAACACTTATTCATCAGGAGTCTATATGGCCATTGAGGTAACGCAAAATTTTAAACGCCCCTCTATATTAGGCGGAGCAATGATCATTGCCGGTACTGCTGTCGGTGCTGGTATGTTTTCCATTCCCATCGTCACTTCTGGTGTATGGTTTACAGGATCAATAATTTTGCTGGTTTACACTTGGGTCTGTATCTATTTCTCAAGCCTGATGATCTTAGAAGCCAATATGAATTACCCCTGTGGGGCTAGCTTCCACACCATTACCAAAGATTTACTGGGCAAAGGCTGGAATATACTCACTGGGTTATCCATTACCTTTGTTTTATATATTCTGACTTATGCTTATATCTCAGCTGGCGGCTCGATTATCTTTCGTAATCTCAGTAACATTATTCCGCTGCCACAAGCCGGAACTGGTCTGATTTTTTCCTTTATTGTTGCGTTCATTGTCTGGTTATCAACTAAAGCCGTTGATCGCCTGAGCACAATTTTAATCGGTGGTATGGTCATCACATTTATCATGTCAGTGGGAGGGATGTTTACTGAAGTCAAACCCGCTATATTGTTTGACCAGACAAATACCGAAACCAGTTATCTGCCTTACGCTTTAATGGCATTACCATATTTGCTGACTTCGTTTGGCTATCATGGCAACGTGCCGGGGTTGGTGAAATACTATAATAAAGATGTCAAAGCCATTACCCGCAGTATGCTCTATGGCTCTCTGATAGCGCTGACTATTTACATTTTGTGGCAGTTTGCCATTCAGGGAAATATTCCCCGTGAAGCATTTAAACAGATCATTGCTGATGGTGGTAATGTCAGCGATCTGCTGAACCAAATGGATAATGTGTCCGGCAATGAGACGATAAATCAATTGTTAAATGCCTTCTCATATATGGCCTTATCCAGCTCATTTTTAGGTGTTTCGCTTGGGTTATTTGATTATCTGGCTGACTTTTTCGGGTTTGATGATAGCCATACAGGGCGTTTAAAAACGGCTTTAATGACGTTTATTCCACCTACCGTTCTGGCCTTACTCTTCCCGAATGGTTTCTTGTATGCAATCGGGTTTGCAGGACTTGCCGCTACTATCTGGGCAGTGATCGTACCGGCACTGATGGCGCGCGCCAGCCGTCGGCGTCATTTACAAGCCAGTTATCGTGCCCCCGGTGGTAATATCCTGATAATTTTTATTATCCTGTTTGGTCTAATCAATGCAGTCGTACACATTTTGTCTTTATTCAAACTCTTACCTTCTTACCGTTGATTCTGACTCAATTCCCCTGCCCCGGTAAAAATACCGGGGCATTCATTTCTTGCCTAATCTCCTGACTGCGAGTAATTTTGTCGCCACTTAAATCCTTATTCCACTGTATTACAGAAGGTATCTATGGCTAAAGCCAATGAAATTAAACGCGGAACCGCAATCAATCACAACGGAAAACTATTATTAGTCAAAGACATTGATATTCAGTCACCCAGTGCACGTGGTGCCAGTACACTGTATAAAATGCGCTTTACCGATATTCGTACCGGCCAAAAAGTGGAAGAACGCTTCAAAGGTGATGATATTCTCGAAACGATTACATTAACTCGTCGTAGTGTCAGTTTTTCGTACATCGATGGCGATGAATATATCTTCATGGATAATGAGGATTTCACACCGTATCACTTTAAAAAAGAACAAATTGAAGAAGAACTGCTGTTTATCCCAGAGGAAGGCTTGCCCGGAATGCAAGTGATGACAATGGAAGGTCAACTGTTGGCACTGGAATTACCACAAACTGTTGATATGGTCATTGAAGAAACTGCACCGGGAATTAAAGGCGCATCAGCAAGTGCCCGTACAAAACCAGCAAAAATGAGTACAGGCCTGTCAATTCAGGTTCCTGAATACTTGAGTTCCGGAGAAAAAATTCGCATTCACATCGCAGAACGTCGTTATATGGGACGTTGCGATTAGTTCAGTGATTTTGGATATAAGTTGCTCTTTTCTGATAATAAAAGAGCAACTTATTATCTGTTTAAATTAAAAATAATCCACATTAATAATTGCCAAACGCTTTTTATTATCAGTCCATTTCACTTTAGTAACGCCTATATTACCGGGGAGGATAACGCTTCCAGATTTTTTTGTTTTGTAGACTGAAACTATTTGTTTTACCGTAATATTTTTACCCTTTCTATAGCAGGAGATATTGGCCTGAGCATTTGATACAACAACCTGACACCCAGGATCAACAATAGAGCCTGAAAAGTGTATTTTTCCACTTGTAGATTGTGCATATCCATAAGAAATCCATGAAAACAACAAAACGCTGATTAATAGTTTAAGATAATTTTGCATGGTGACCTCACTTCGTTTGTCCATTAACTAAAACTCAGTTACCTTTTATTCCTTCATCTCCATAATAAATATTTAATGTGAAAATAATACGACATTAATACCTTTTATTGATTTATATCAAAGGTGAATTCATAGCCAAGAAAAAATACTACTTTTATTAATTAATTTAAAATACTGTTATTAACAACGAATATTTGAGTTAAATTTCAAATAAAATTTAAAATAAATTACAATTTTTAAAAATTAGAGAAGCAAGAAAATTAGATAATTGCTATATAACATTTAGTGATAAGTTATAGCGACAAATCCTAATTCTTATTTGCTCCAATCTATCTTACTCCCTTCGCCCTAATACATATTGGTCATTAAGATGGATTGCCACTATTCTTTTGGGGTTTGCATTATTTTTTCTTATGTATTGACTATTGTAGAACTTATGCCAACCGACTGTTTGTTCAATTTCTCTATTTCGGTGATCTGATATATTCGGAGGATCATCAGCAGTAAAATCATAAGATCGAGGGGCATCCGGTTTTACTTTTAAATCCGGAGGATAATGAGCCAATACAGGATAAGATAAAAATATAAACAAAAATACGACTATGTTCTTTAACATAAGCATTTAACCTCTGCAACCGGTATCACTACCTTTTTCGGTTTTAACCCCATGCCAATCCCTAAACCAGACAATGGTCTAACGCTCTGCTATCTATATAACGATACAACGGAAAATGAAACAATTTCTTTATATGTTTTATTTATTGTGACCACAATTCGACATAATATACTAACAAATTGAGATATGAAAAAATCAATAATTAATTATTTAATAATAGTCAGTGCTCAATAATTACACCAAATATATATTATCGTTACAGAGGTAGTCATTTAACTATTTTTCCGATATCTTGATATTATTCATATGATAATGATATGCAATCAATAGAAAATATGAATATATAAATACTACACAGATTACATATTACACAGCCGAATGATTACTCTTTTCTCTAATTTTTGTTATAGTGCTCTGACCCTCAATCTAACTACCAAAACCCATTGTCGGCATTAAAATAGGTAACACATGACCCGTAGTCGTCCACTAGCTATACTTATACTCAATATGCTCGGTTTCGCCCTGTTTTTCTCATGGTATTTACCTGAGAACCACGGCTTTTGGTTTCATATTGATTCAACCATTTTTCATTACTTTAATGAAAAACTACTGCCAAATTCAAAATTTGCATTATTTGTCGCTATCGTGAATATAAGAGCATTTGACGTCATATCACTCTTATGTATGGGTTTACTTTATTATAGCGCATTTCGTAAACAAAATTACGAAGGGAAACGCCGTCTTTTTATGATTGGTCTGGTCATGTTGATAACCGCCGTGATCATAAATCAGATTGGTCATCAGATCCCTGTCAGCCGTCCAAGCCCAACGTTAACATTTGAAAACGTCAATCGTGTAAGCGAAATGACAAGCTGGCATACCAAAGATGCTTCCGGTGATAGCTTCCCGGGAGATCACGGGTTGATGCTGCTGATTTTTAGCTGCTTTATCCTTCGATATATTTCTCGTGGGGCATTCTTTATCGCTTTATTGATTATGATCGCGTTTGCCCTCCCCCGTATTATGGCTGGGGCGCATTGGTTTACAGATATTGCTGTTGGTTCACTATCACTCACTTTAGTTGGCGTGAGCTGGGCATTATTAACCCCTCTGAGCGACACTTTGGCCGATTGGTTAGATAAAAAATTACCGCATATCGGTCGTACTCGCTAAAAAAATGGTCATTCATTATCGGGGAAATATTCACTATCTCTCCGATAATATAGACTTTTTCTCCAATGAGGAAAAAGCAAGTAAAATAATTCTAACCTATTAGTTTATAATCTAATTTTTTGTAAATAATTATTTTTATCTCTCGCTTTTTTTTCAGGATTTCTGTACTCTTCCGCTAGTCCTTTTTATTAAAATACTCCTTTTGTAAAGATATTAATAAAATGTGTGGCTTCACACACTTTAGGGACGAAAAGTTTGTCAATTCGCTACTTTATACTAGGCTTTAGAGCGTTTAGTGTTTTTTGTGGTGGCGATAAGTCACATTAAGGACTGCAAGGGAAATTAATATAATGGTCAAGTCTCAACCAATACTGAGATATGTATTGCGGTTTATTCCCGCAATTGTTGTGGCAGTGGCACTGTCCGCATGTAGTTCTCCAGATTCCCAGATACGTAGTAAAAAACCTGAAACTCAGACTGTAAACAGTCAGAACGGTCAAAAGCATTTTCTCCTGCAAACATCTCAGGATGAATTTGAAACATTAGTTAAAAATCTGGATATCAAATCTAAGATCCTTAACCAATACGCAGACTGGAAAGGAGTTGCCTATCGACTCGGTGGTAATACGAAACGTGGTATTGATTGTTCAGCCTTCGTACAACGCACCTTTCACGATCAGTTTGGTATGGCATTACCCCGCTCTACATCAGGGCAACAAAGTGTAGGCCAGACAGTCAACCGTACCAAATTAAAAGCGGGTGATTTAGTCCTCTTTAAGACAGGTGTTCACCGGCGCCATATCGGTATCTATATAGGTAATAACCAGTTTGTGCATGCTTCCACCAGTAATGGTGTCATGGTTTCCAGATTAACGGATACTTATTGGAGCAAACGCTATTATGGTGCACGCCGTGTTTTAGCCGATGATCTTAAGGCCTCAATATAGCCTCTTTTTTCTGCCCTATTTTTTCTCTTGCAGTATAAAAAACGCTTCCGAATGGAAGCGTTTTTTATTCAATTATTATTCATTAAAGTGGGTAAAATGCTGTTATATTCTCAGCAATTGCAGCACCTAATGTCTTCAGCCGACATATCACTGCACTTTCATCCTCTCGAGCAAAAAATAAACACGGCTCACCTTCCCACTCAATTACTGCACTTATTATTTGCATATCAGAAATAGACTGATGTATATCATGCAAGATACTGCATGCATGTTCGCCTTCATGGCTTAACAATTTCAGCCCCATCAGGGTATTTCCTATATCTGCCTCTTCTTCTGGCAAGATTTCAACTCTTGTCCCGACAAAACCAGATGACCACCGATAACTTTGCGGCAGTCTGTGTACTACCGAAAGTTGAATATTATTCACGTATTATTCCTATCAGAAACAACATTAATACATCTAACCACCAGCTGTTGGCTACCAACTTCTAAAAACCGAATAACCACCCAACAGAAAAGTAAATAAAAAGTTAAAACAAAAATTACAACATCACACTTTTTTCGTCTTTTTTTTGGAAAAAAATGGGTTCAAACTCGCACTTTGTATATATTTATACTTTTTTGGTAAAAAATTCAACTTATTTTTATGTAAAGTAGCAACTTTTTATTCAAGTTTTATTTACAAATAGATGTTTTCTCTAACGAGAAAGCACGATAACACTCTTACAATATCCTTTCATTACATATGGTTAGTAAAAACAAACTGTTTACCATATAAGTCAATATAGTTAACAATTCTGAATTAACAAAAAAGAAACAAAATAGAGCGATGTAGCATCATAAAATTAACACTCAGCTATATTTGGTTATCTTTTCATTCGGTAGCTCTACTTATCTAATAAATAATATTTAATAAAATCTCAGATTCTTGAGTTTTTTTCACTTCTGAGTGAGGGTCTGTCTTCTTTAGAAGGAAAAACTCAGATACTGGTATAGCAACTCGATTTAATGCGCAGATCATGAAAATGTGATTAAAAAACCGTGAGAAGCGATTTGGAAGATGAAGTGTATGAAAATAAGAAACCACCCTGTACAACTGGTGGTTTCTATGGATTATGTGATTATTTTATTGTTTTGCTTTGCTCGCATAGACAATCAATGCCATTGCTAATATCACACATAGAGCCATTGAACCGACCATTGGCCAGGCACTTTTTTCAGGCGCAGAAGATAAAACAGCGCCAACTAAAGCAGCAATACTGAAACGTAAAGTTCCTGATAATGATGCAACCGTTCCGGCCATATGGGGATAACCGTCCAAAACAACCGCCATTGAGTTAGATGTAATCAAAGAAATACAACTAATATAAACTGCAACACCCAGTACCAAAGAAATAAAACCCAAATCCAACATTGTGCTGAATAACAACCATAACCCCATAATAAATTGCACGAACACACCAAATTTCAGCATTTTCAATGCACCATATTTGCGGACAAATTGGCTATTGATCGTTGTCATGGCAAACATAAAAATGATGTTCAACCCGAAATAATAACCAAAATGCTGTACAGGGACACCATTCAGTTGAATATAAACAAATGCGCCAGAACTGAGAAAAGAAAACATACCTGCAAAAGAAAAACCACTTGCCAAAATATAACACAAGACCTGACGCTGCCTAAACAGCATCACAAACTGCCCTAGAGTAACTGTTAAGTTAAAACGCAGCCTTCTCTCTTTAGGTAATGTTTCCCTGATAAAAACCGCGACTAATAATGCCGCGATGACAGCCGCAACTGCAATAGACCAGAAAATAGCATGCCAGTTAAACCACACCATCATTATTCCACCCAGCATAGGAGCCAGTAACGGAGCAATAATCATAACCAGCGTCACAAATGACATACTGCGTGAAAATTCATCTTTGGTGAAAATATCACGCATTAAGGCATTGATCACAACACTGGCAGCGGCGGCGGCAAAACCATGCAAAAACCGCATGGAAATAAAAGTGTCAATATTTTGAGCCAGAGCACATGCAGCAGAAGATATTGCAAAAACAGTCACTCCACCCAAAATAACCGGCTTACGCCCCAAGCTGTCAGACATTGGCCCATAAACTATCTGACCAATAGCAAACCCTAAAATATAACTGTTCAGGGTCATTTGTACTTTGCCATCACTGACGCCGAAATCAGAGGCTATTGTTGGCATACTCGGCAAATACATATCAATAGCCAGCGGCATCAGCATAGAAATCAGCCCAAGGATAAGGACTAATCCCAAATAAGATAATCGTTGTTGTTGCACTCGTTTTTTCCCAAAATCACTTTATAAAATAGATAAAAATTAATCTGTTGGCATTTGTATGCTCTTGATCTCGTTATCTGTCAGCATCCTGTATTCACCAGGCTCCAAATCAGGGTCCAGATAAATATCACCAATGCGCTCACGATGAAGTTCAACGACATGGTTTCCAACAGCAGCGAACATCCTTTTTACCTGATGATACCGCCCTTCACTGATAGTCAGACGTACAAGCTGAGGCTCGATAATCTCTAATTTGGCGGGCTTCGTCAGTGTTTTTTCCCCATTCAGCTGGACACCTGTGAGAAATTTTTCTTCAGTATCCACTGATATCGGGTGCTCCAGTGTCACAAGATAAGTTTTTTCACAATGATGCTTAGGTGACGTGATGCGATGTGACCACTGCCCATCATCAGTCAATAAAACTAAGCCTGTTGTATCAATATCCAACCGTCCTGCTGAGTGTAATTTATGGGCAACAGGCTCATCAATGAAATATAAAATAGTCGGATTGGAGGGATCATCAGTCGAGCACACATATCCTTGTGGCTTATTCAGCATAAAATAACGTGGGCCATCTAATTGCTCCAGAACCGTTCCTTCATAAGCAACTGTCTGCTCAAGTTTCAGTTTATATGCCCCTGTTTTAATAATTTCATTATCGACAGTAACCCGTCCAGCTCGTAATTCACGCCCAACATCGTTACGGCTGATACCTAATTGTTGTGATAAAAATTTATCCAATCGCATGTATAGCTATACCTAACAAAAAATAATCTAAAAAAGTCGCAAAATGACTTTAAGCCTACTACTGAATGATAAGATTAAACAGATAATTTATAGAGTAACTGTAAAATTAATAAATAGAACAGGCAAAAGTGCTATTCTCTCTGTCAACGATTTTTACCCGATATCCGTGACAATAATATAACAATGGCTTTTACC
This sequence comes from Xenorhabdus bharatensis, assembly GCF_037996705.1. Classification (NCBI taxonomy): domain Bacteria; kingdom Pseudomonadati; phylum Pseudomonadota; class Gammaproteobacteria; order Enterobacterales; family Morganellaceae; genus Xenorhabdus; species Xenorhabdus bharatensis. The sequence continues at coordinate 283,355 of NZ_JBBMXG010000004.1, forward strand.
TTACGCCCTTATCAGCAAGAAGCGGTAGATGCGACTATCCGCCATTTCCGCCAACATAAAGAACCCGCAGTTATTGTCTTACCTACTGGAGCAGGTAAGAGTCTTGTCATTGCTGAGCTGGCAAAACTGGCACATGGGCGGGTTTTAGTTCTGGCACATGTTAAAGAACTTGTTGCGCAAAACCATAGTAAATATTGTTCATATAACTTAAAGGCTGATATTTTTTCGGCCGGACTGAACCAAAAACAGAGCGAAGGAAAAGTTGTTTTTGGCAGTATTCAGTCAATTGCCCGCAACTTAGATCTTTTTAATCAACAGTTTTCACTGCTAATCGTCGATGAATGTCATCGGATCAGCGATGACGAAAATAGCCAATATCAACAAATTATCCAACAACTCCAAAAAAATAATCCAAGACTGCGCATTTTGGGATTAACCGCAACCCCCTATCGTTTAGGCACTGGCTGGATATATCAGTACCACTACCACGGTATGATCCGTGGCGATGAAAATTGTTTCTTTCGCGACTGTATTTATGAACTCCCATTGCGCTATATGATAAAACATAAATTCCTCGTTCCTCCGGAAAGACTGGATATGCCCATTATGCAGTATGATTTCAGTCAGGTGCGTACCAGTCAGCACGGTATTTTTAATACGGCTGAGTTGAATCGGGAAATTAAGCGACAAAAACGCATCACACCGCATATTGTCAGGCAAGTTATTGAGTATGCGGAAGATCGGAAAGGCGTCATGATTTTCGCAGCCACAGTTGAACATGCAAAAGAAATATTCCTGTTACTCCCGACAGGGCAAGCTGCATTAGTCAGTGCCGATACACCAAGCCATGAGCGTGATCTCTTGATCAACGCATTCAAAGAACAGAAATTACGTTATATGGTCAATGTTGCTGTCCTGACAACGGGATTTGATGCCCCCCATGTTGATCTTATTGCGATATTACGTCCGACGGAGTCCGTCAGTCTTTATCAACAAATCGTCGGGAGGGGGCTGCGTTTATTCCCTGATAAAGAAGAGTGTTTAATCTTAGATTATGCAGGTAATCCTCATGATCTCTATACGCCAGAAGTCGGAAGCCGCAAGCCCGATTCGCAAAATCAGCCTGTACAGGTATTCTGCCCGCTTTGCCGCTTTGCCAATACCTTCTGGGGAAAATGTACCGCAGAAGATGACATAATTGAGCATTTTGGACGCCGCTGTCAGGGATGGGAAGAAGATGAAAATGGAAAAAGGCATCAGTGTGATTTTCGCTTTCGGTTTAAATCATGTCCGCATTGTGGCACAGAAAATGACATAGCAGCCCGACGTTGTCATCACTGTCAGGAAGTGTTGGTTGATCCTGACGATATGCTAAAAGCAGCACTTAAACTCAAGGATGCTTTGGTGCTGCGTTGCGGGGGGATGCAATTAACGCCGGGTAATGATAATAAAGGTGAATGGCTCAAAATGACTTATTACGATGAAGACGGCGCAAATGTCTCTGAGTTATTTCGTTTAACAACACCAGCTCAGAAAAAAGTGTTTGAACTTCAATTTATATGCCATCATCAGCGTGCTCCGGGTGTTCCTTTTATCTGGAAAACAGCCGACGATATCGCACACCAGCTTCCTTTACTACGACATCCAGACTTTGTTGTAGCACGGAAAAAAGGACAATTCTGGCAAATTCGGGAAAAAATATTTGATTATCAAGGCCGCTTCCGTCGGGCTGAGGATCTGTATTAAATAGCACAATCACTAACAGCTGAGTACTTTATATTTGCTGTCATACCGGTTTTTCGTTAAAATGCCGCCCGCTTAACGTAATACATAATGTTAAGCCAAATATCGAACCTGCTGCTGGGTCGCCTGTAGCAGGATTTATTTTCTTCTTTTATAGAGAAAAAATGATGTTAACTATTAATGCAGAAGTACGTAAAGAGCAGGGTAAGGGTGCGAGCCGCCGCCTGCGCAGAGCTAACAAGTTTCCAGCAATCATTTATGGTGGTAACCAAGAGCCAGTTTCTATCGAACTGGATCACGATGCAGTTATCAACCACGAAAGCAAGCCAGAATTCTACGAAGTTCTGACTCTGGTCGTTGATGGTAAAGAAACTAAAGTTAAAGTGCAGGCAGTACAGCGTCATCCGTTTAAACCTAAACTGACGCACATTGATTTCCTGCGTGCTTAATTAGCCAGAATCGAGCTTTTATCGGGACGCCGAGTAAATAACGCCGCATTTGCGGCGTTATTTATTTCTGGCTTTTACGAGAATTTTAACCTTAGAATCGACAATATTAGCGATTATTACTGCCACGGCGTTGCAACTGATCCCGCAGATTTGGTGGCGTACCCTTAATCGTTAATGTATCCGTCGCCGGATCCCAGAAAATTCTTTCTCCAAGCAACATGGCATCAAAGTTAATCGTTAACCCGCCACCACTACCGGCAAATTTGGTCAATTGGCGTAACGTACTGCGATCTGCCGGAAAGCTCTCTTCCAACTCGTAATCTTGGCCTTGAGAAAATTGCTGAAAGCTCTGTTCACCTAATGGTGGTAATTCCTGCGATAATTCTTGCAGTTTAATCTCTTCGCCTGCCTGTAACTGCTCATTGCAGTAACTGTAAACTTGTTGGCGATAAGCCTGTCGCTCATTTTTATCAAGCTGAGCAGATTCACAATAATCATCCACTGCCTGCAATAATCCTTTATTCTGTACCTTAGCATTCATTCCTTCGCTGGCAGCAAGAAAATCCATAAAAAAGTCAGAGACCTTTCGCCCTACCCTCCCTTTCAGGAAAGTCAGATAGCGGCAGGATTCAGGATTAGTTTCCCATTCCGTCAAATCAATTCTGGCAACGATATCAGCATGTGGGATATCAAGATATTGTGTCGTATTGACATCCAGAGACTCATCGACTGAGGTACTACTACAGCTATTCAGGACTGCGATGAGCAAATACTCCACAGCTAAATATCGATATTGGCAAAATAATACCGTGCCACCTTCTGCAAAGGGATATTTTATCAGTTCATCTTTCAGACGAACGGTTGCCGCCCGACTAAAACCTAAAAAATCTTCATTTCCCTTGCGCTGATGGCGAAGTGATTCAGCCAGTTCACTTTCATCACTGAACACACCATAAGCCTTGCTTTTAGCGCTATACACCCGATGCAATTCAGCCATCATCTCTTCGACTACCTGATTGGCATCCAGCAGAGAATCCCGCAAAATCACTTCCAGTGTTTGTTCGTCACGTTTAATCAACTGATGTAACGCGATCTGGGTAATTTCCAGACTCATTATTTCTACTCCTTTTACAGCACTGACCTTCTGGGTATCGCAGTTAGCGGCGTATTCAAACACTGTTCCCTCTCTGCTGCAACCAAAAAACCCAATGATGGAAAAGTGTTCACAATTTAATTATTAGCGTTCCCCATATCACAGGCTAAAATGAGGCAGCAGGTACAAGAATGGCAACGATTTGTACAATAAGGAAATTAAATTGTCATAAAAAAGCAGAAAATAGCCCCTCTATACGGTAATATATTGGGCTTTGTACATTCAGGATATTTGAGTCATGCCACAGTCATCTCGCTACAGCGATGAAAAAGTTGAACATTTATTAGCTGAACTAGTAAGTGTTTTCGAAAAAAACCACGTGCCTACCGATCTTTCATTGATGGTTTTAGGCAACATGGTGACGAATTTGATCAACACGAGTATTGCACCAGCCCAACGCAAACATATCGCAAACTCGTTTGCACACGCGTTACAATCTTCAATTAACGAAGATAAAGCGCATTAATTTTTCCATTAAAAAATTAACGTAAGAAAATATGGTGACTAACCGCCAGCACTATCGCGAAAAAGTTTCTCAAATGATCAGTTGGGGGCACTGGTTCGCTCTGTTCAATATCGTGTTCAGTCTTGTGCTGGGCAGTCGCTATTTATTCGCATCTGACTGGCCGGGTTCACTGTTTGGTCGCATCTATGCACTGGTCAGTTGGCTCGGTCATTTTAGCTTCATTGTTTTTGCCACATATTTACTGGTGTTATTTCCCCTGACATTTATTGTAATGTCACAGCGTTTACTGCGATTTCTTTCCGCAACTCTGGCAACAGCAGGGTTAACACTACTGATATTTGACTCTTCCATCTATGTGCGTTTTCATCTGCACCTGACACCATTGGTATGGGATTTGGTGACTAATCCCGAACAAGGTGAACGGGCAAGAGAATGGCAGTTGATGTTCATCTGCATTCCGCTTATTTTTCTGGTACAGATGCTATACGGCACTTGGAGCTGGCAAAAATTACGTAGCCTGAATCGGCAAAAACTCGCTAAACCACTGGCTGCGGTCTTTCTCACTGCTTTTGTGGCCTCCCATATGATGTATATCTGGGCAGATGCTAATTTCTATCGCCCTATCACTATGCAACGCTCAAATCTACCGCTTTCATACCCGATGACAGCGCGTAAATTTCTTGAGAAGCATGGTTTGCTGGATAAGAACGAATATCAACGCCGCATCAGTCAGCAGGGAAACCCTGCCGCTCTGACCATTGAATACCCATTGAATAATCTGTCTTATCGCGATAGCGGCCGCGGTTATAATTTACTATTGCTGGTTGTGGATAGTTTGGATAATGGTGATATTACAGCAAATACAATGCCATTCCTTGAGCGCTTCACAAAAAACAACATTCAGTTCACTCAGCATTTTAGTACCGGAATGAAAAACGATACTGCATTGTTCGGTTTATTCTACGGTATATCATCAGGCTATCTGGATAGTATTCTGAATAGTCGAAAACCCTCAGCACTGATTGATGCTTTAACTCACCAAAAGTATCAGTTTGGTCTGTATTCATCAGATGGATTCCAAACACCTCTTTATAGGCAGGCTATTTTAACCGATTACTCGCTTCCCTACGAAGCTAACCCGAATGATAAGTTGAATGTAGAACAATGGCAGCAATGGCTAGATTCGCGTAGTAATACTACACCGTGGTTTTCATTTTTAAACCTTAATGGTATTCCTCCTTTGTCAATTCAGGTTGATAAGAAAACACTGGATACTGAAATCAATCACGTTTTAGATACGCTGAAAAATAAAGGTGTTCTGAATAACACTATCATTGTTATTACTGCCAAGCATGGCAGCAACATCACAAATAACGATCCAAAATGGTTTATCGGTGACAAATTTAATCGTAAACAGATGCACGTCCCATTGATCATTCACTGGCCGGGAACACCTGCGCAAGTGATTAACAAACTGACCGGCCATCAGGATGTTATGACGACATTAATGCAGCGTTTATTGCACGTAAGCAACTCACCTGATGATTACTCACAGGGAGAAGACCTGTTCAGAGGTCAGAGAAATATTCCTTGGCTCATCACAGGCGAGAACGGTTCACTGATCGTGACAACGACTGAAAACACAATTTATCTTTCCAAAGATGGGGACTACCATCTGTACGACTCAGATGGCAATGAAATTCAGAACGCCAAACCGAATCTTACTCAGCTATTACAAATACTGACTGAAATCAAACGATTTTTAGCAAACTAATTGCCGAAAAATCAATCACTCACTAAAGAAGGGACTTGCTTTGCAAATAAAAAAAGGTACTATAAGCAAAGTCATCGGCATGTAGCGCAGCCTGGTAGCGCACCGTCATGGGGTGTCGGGGGTCGTAGGTTCAAATCCTATCATGCCGACCAAATTTCCCTAGAAAAACCAACCTGTTAGGGTTGGTTTTTTTATGGGTGGAATTTGTCGCTGGAAAAACTCTGGAAAAACTCTGGAAAAATGAAGCTAAGGATTTCTTTGAAAAGACCCGCTTGCCAAGCCAAAGATAATCGTATTTTGACTATTTTTTCACTCGTGATTCTCTCTCCTATTCTCCTTAATTTTTTGACTATTAAAATTATAATGACCGATCATCAGTAAAGAATTTCTATTACTTTCCTACCACCACCTTCTGCTTCACATTCCACACCGAATTTGCCGGCATCTGGACACGGACATCCAAACGGCAATACTACTCCGGCTGTTCAGGCCAGACGATATCGGGAGCAGTGGAACAATCCACCCGGTTGAGCAGGACACGGTATTTTTTCCATTTGAGCAATGCGGCCTTCTCTTCTTTCGTGGCCATGTCGAGGTCAACGGCATCTTGTAAGGGCGCAATAGCATTCGTAGCCCGGGACATCAAATATTGCTTTTCCTGCTCAGCCTGTTGTTGCAGTTCCTTCGGTGTAGGCGGTGGGATGTCAACCCATGTAGGGTAGCCATTATGCCCCGCTACACGTTGTTTCCCTTCTGGCGGTTGATGAATTGCAAATTCTATGTAAACGGCTTCACTGACCTCAATACCATCCTCCGGCCATGAACCCGCTTTGATGTAAGCCTGTTTCCACGCAACAGGATAAAACGCATTTGTTTTTGCGCTGTAAATG